>NZ_JBIWCX010000004.1:0-305144 GCF_044761695.1 Lysinibacillus sp. NPDC097287 | reverse complement strand
ATAGAAAAACACCTCCACATTGATTATTTCAGGTTTAAATACCCGTTATTCAATGAAAGGTGTTTTTATTTGTCTCATGTTATTAGGTCAGTCCCAAAAATGAAGAGATGTGTTTTTTGTCATGTAGCCTTATCGTGGCGAATTATCGGTCGTATAAGGTTTCTTTTTGAAATCATAAAAAACGAGAATAGCTACGATAAGAAAACTAATACTTACAAGTCTATATATCAAACTTAAACTAAGCCAATTCGCTAAGAAGCCTAAAAGCAGCGCACTGCTACCAACGCCTATGTCAAAGCTTGAAAAAAAGGTTCCATTGGCCGAGCCAACTTTTTCATTACTAACTTTTTGAACTGCCCACGTTTGTAAACTTGGCATAATCGTTCCATATCCAGCTCCGAACAATATCGCTGAAATGATAAGGAGAATATGATTGTTTGCATATGACAGGATAATGAGGGACAAGAACCCCATAAAAGAAGCGATGATGATGATAGACCATGGACCGTTTTTGTCATACCATTTACCAGTGAACGGACGAAGAACCGTCGATACAATCGCATTCACAAGGAAGAATAAGAAAATCTGGTCTAAGCCCATTTCTTGACCGAAAAGAACTAAAAAAGTAAGTATCGATCCAAAGGAAAATGAAGTTAATATGCCCAATAAAGCAATAAACCAAATCTCTTTTTCAAAAATCATCGCCCAAAAATTAAAAGGCGGTCTATTACTTTTAGCTGGCGCTGGTGTATACGCGAATTTCAATGAAAAAATAGCTAGTAAGGTTAGTAACGCCGAAGACCAAACGAGTACATCAAAAGAAAAAGCGTCGTATAGTAAAATCCCCATGCTCGGTGCAATAATGGCACCAACTGTAGTGGAAATTGAAAAGTAACCCATACCTTCACCCAAACGATTTTTGGGAATTACATCTACTACGAGCGTACTATTAGTTGTAGTTGAAATGCCCCATGCTAAACCATGAAGAAAGCGGAATAAGAGAAAAATCCAAACATAGCTAATTATTGGGTAGATAAGTGTGATGATGAGTAACGCAGTACTTGCGAATAGCGCAAGCATTTTTCTTTGCCCATTCATTAAATAGTAACCTACAAATGGTCTGATGATCACAGCACCCAAAGTAAATAAACTCGTCACTAATCCAATTTGAAGTGTTGAAGCTTCTAAACTGGCCAAGTGAGCTGGCAAAATCGGAATGATCATTTCGAATCCGATAAAAATAAAGAAGTTACTTATAAAAAGTAAAAGAAATGTTTTACTAAATAGATTATCTTTGTTCATATATTAATTCCTCGCTTCTAAATAGAATAATTAATTTAGAAGCGCTAGGAAAACTGAAACACTTTTTAGTTGTAATAAATCCTTTATCAACTAATTCACCTCTCGTTGCACATTCATAAAGCTCATAAGTTATATTATTTCATTTTATCGGCTGTGTCTATGTATAAAACCAATATAGTTTGTAGTTAAATACGCGCAACTAATAGGGTTAAGAGTCTACGGGGACGTAATAACAGTTTCTTTTCTTTCACTTTCCGTTTTCTTCGCAGGTGAAGTGACCCCTAAAAGTTAGAAACTTCAACCCTTTAACTTTCCTATTTAGGAGGAAAAAATTGTTAAAACTAAAAATATTCGATTTATATCCTCGATTGAATTTCCTATTTAAGTGTTGTAGTAACAAATCAAAAAACCCGGAAATAATATTCCGGGTCGATTAGCACTTACAGTTACTCCTCCATGACACACTGCCTCGCTTCCGTATTGGATCTTAAGATAACTTAAGATTACCGAACTTTAGCTTAATTCAGTATTGATGGTTCTTCTGAGTTAACGATCAATCGCACTCATCGGGTTAACCCTCCTAGTCACTTGGATTTGAAGTGAAATCTCTAATAGTATAGACCCATAATTATTTTTCATACGTATTTTTTTCTAAATCAGAATTTTCTTTGATGATATTTGGAATCAACGGAATAAGAATAATAAAAAACAATCCCAAAGAACATCCATTGTTAAGACACTGAGAATAAATGGTTGACTGCAGTAACGATGTAGATTATTTAAAAAAGTAGATGTGTTTTTTTGTGGTATAATTTAACAATTCGGTGGGGTATATATAAAGAGGTATTTTATTCTTATGCCAACTACCTTCTATCAAGTAAGAGACCATATGTGTTTTAATTTTTATTGAGCAAAAGCAGCGGTTTGATTGTACAAGTAAATAAAACTTACAGCACAATAAAAATGAAAAGAGGTATTTATTGTGGGCTTTTTTGGGTCATTGATTATTTTCGCAATTTTTATGTTCTTATTAGGTAAAATAACAAATAAATTACTTGTTGTAGAAACGAGACAAACTTAAAATAACACAGAGCGTCGATCGAAGAGGGGTTAACGCTCTTTTTGAACTTAAATTGCACTATCGTTGCAGGTTTATTGAATAAATAAAAAGGGATTTTATGTCAATGTATTCATGAGAAATGGAGGGGTTATAATGGCAGAGGAAGAAAGAGAGCGATTAAAAGCTAAAGAACAACGAAAAAACCCTGGCGCTGCTTTAAACAATGCGTGGGCTCAAGCCCATACAGGAGCACCCAGTAGTGGATGTTTGATTAATATTGGTTCAATTGTAATAATTGTACTGATTATTCTGCTGGTAAAAGCGTGCTCAAAGTAATCTTATAGAAGTGGCGGGGAGCTTTAATACATTAAGGATTTGTGATCGCAGCTTTTTTTCTTATGTGAAAAAGGCATTATGGAAGAAAAGAAATGTTGTTTTAAACCCCAATTATCTTAGATTATTGGGGTTATATAATTACTAAATAAGCCGTTAATGAAATAGTTCTTCTTTTAGTTCCGAAAAACGTGTGAACTTGTTAGTTGATGGGATCAAGTCCCACGCAAAGTTTTGTTCTACGCCGGAAACTATCAATCTATAAAATGAATTAAATGTAATTACACTGATTGTATATCGTGATAGATCAGCAAAGTAGGGTGTCAAATTTCAGTTTGTAAGGTTTAATATTATATTCATACCTTTCTCATTATGTATGGAAGGTTGTACATAAAGTAGAGGGGCGATTGTTCAATTAGAGCAATCGCTTCTTGTGCTATAAAATTGTTCGTACAATGTTTTAAAGGGAGACAGGCCGCCTCTCTTTCAATACGAAAATTTAATAGTAGGGCCTCCATAACTTTTTCAGTCAAAAACGCGCTCATGTCTTGTACTAAGACTTCTACCGCCGTCATTCTCCCAACGATCAATGTCCCAGTTGTCAGGTGTTTCTCCGCCATCAGGAAAAGTACCAGTTCTCGCATCAGAAATACTCACTTTCATAAATGACATTTTATACATCATCCTTTTTTATAAAATATTTCATTTCTATATTATGTAAAGTTTTATGTTTTAGTTCATATTCAATAAAAAAAGTTGTTTAAACTGAAGCATGTTCCTTATTAAGCTACAATGGCTTATCGAAATTGTATATGGTAAAATTATGGAATTTAGAACTTTTGATTTTTCGACCGTATTAATGTAAAGAGGCAAAGACGTTCATAAAAATGTAGTAAAGGGGTGGGTTAATATTATGAAGTTTATTGATGACTTGGCTGGTGCAGTTTACGATGTATTAAAGTTAGTATTAAAAAGTGTAGGGTACATAATGGCTGGCATGTTAATAGTTGCAATTCCACTTTACTTAATTGTATGGGTATTTGAATTAATGCAGTGACTTGGATAGTTATATTTTTAAAAAGTTTTCTTTAACAAACGGGGTGAATTGATCCAAGAAGGATAATGCCTTTTTTGAGCTTATTGAGCTAACGATTTAGTTGAATAAGAAATGAGAATATACTTTCTGAAAATAGTGAAATTTTATTAAATATTTTGGTGGGGTGAGATGATGAAATACATTGAAGAAGCTAAATATATTTGGAAAAATTACGTTCCAAAGAGTGGTCAATCAGATACTGTTGAAGGTGAACTAATAAGGGCGATTGAAAAACTTAGATATGAAGCTCCGAATAATGGGAATGGTAACTGGGATGAAGGGTTTGAACTATTTTGCTATTACCTTTGGGATATTCTAAATGATAAAAGCGTTTTTGGAAAGCATGTTTTGGATGAAATAAGAGCAGATATTGATACGATAAATAATAGTGAAGTACCGTACTTTGAAGATGATTTATATGATCGAATTACTGACCATATCATTGAATGGAGTTTAGCTCATAAAGGTCCAATTAAAAGGGAAAAGGACCCAAAACAATATAGATAATGTTATTAAACTACCTGAAGCGATTGCTAAACCAGAGCAGTCGCTTCTTATGCTAAGCAGCAGGTTAGTTGAAGTGGTAATTTCTAAAGTAGTTCCATTCAGAAAATGACAGCATAACAAGGTTTTAATGAGAAATAAATTGCTCTAGGTTAAGAAAAAGGGCAGTTTTTTATTGAACATAAAAATATTGAATCATCAATTTCTCTTTTCTCAAAACATTACATATTAAGGGGAGGATATTATTGAATATTACTCAAATTAAAGATGCGTTATTTAAACAAGCCACGATTTTTAAAACAGGTGGATTTCGACCGACAGAGGAATTAGGAGAAAGTTGGATTGGTAAGGTTTTATGGGGAAGACGATGGGAAATACCATCTAAATTTGATCCGATTTGTACATTGTTTTTAAATGATCTACCCTATTTACCAAAGGAATTAAGAAACTATCAATTGATAACAGTTTATATGGATTTCGATGTATTTAATAATTTAAATGAAGATAATTTAGTTGCATTTTTTAAGATAAATTGTTTTACGAATTTAGATGAAATACAAAAGATAAATGAACAGTCTACAAGAATAAAACCATTCCCATTAGAACCTCTATTTATTGATAATGATACACCTGCTTGGGATTCAGATGATATTGACCCCGAAATTCAAGATGAAATATTACGCCTTGAATTTGAAGATGGTATTGAATATTACGATGACATTGTCGAGAAAATATATTCAACGCACAAATTTGGCGGGTATCCTTCTTTTACTCAAAGTGGAATCTCATTTGGCGAAGATTATCCTTTTGTATTTCAAATAAGCTCTGATAGTAAAGCTCAATTCAACATAGTTGATAGTGGTAGTTTCTATTTTTTCTATAATCAAGAAAAACAAGATTGGATTGTGTACTGTGATTTTTATTAGGCTCTTTTGTATAGATCGTTGCTCTATTTAGAAGAAAATAACTTCAGGGGGCTTATACGACCAGCGTTGATCAAAAAACACACAGTAAGAAGGAAAGGACAAAGCGCCTACCAATCGATCGAAGGATACTTTCTCATATTGAGGATAAGGGAAGTAGATTAAAAGGAGGAGAGTTAATGTCAGATATTGTTGTATATGATAAAGCAAAATATCATTACCAAGGTGAATTTCCAAATGATATCTCATATGATCAAGCGTTTGTGCACACGGGGATGTTCTTAGGTTGGATAATAGATAATAATTTATTTAGCGAAGAGTTTAAGGAAGAAACACAAATTGAAATAAACAAATTTAGGCAAAGGGACATTTCTGGAACACAGATATATAAGATTTGGGATGGCGTCTTAGTAGATGATATGTTAAACGATGAAGGGAATAAATTCGCCAAGTTTTATTTCGATTTCGAAACAGGACTATATTTGAAAGATTATGAAGAAATTTTTCAAAATATAGATACTCTTTATCATGTAAATGACAACTGGGAAAATTATTTTAAAATTAAAGAGGTCATAGATAGGAGATTTAAAGAGTACAAAAGCAAATAGAGTAATTATGATGCGATGCGCCGCGGAGGATTAACACTTTACGAACGTATTATTATAATACTGATGGTTAATGGCTTAAAGATTATTTTCAAATCAGAAACCTTTACCAATCATTTCCGTAAAACTTACTGATAATGCCATTAGTCATTTTCTCAACAGTACTGGAGGTTGTAATAGTACGTCTTGTCTAAATGCAATTGTTTCCGTCAATCGCTGTTAGAAAAAACGGAACTAACGTTTTTCAAAATTCATAGTATCTAAAGGGGGACTTGGGATGGAGAGTTTGAAGAAGAAAAAACTTATGGTTTATACAATAGTAGCTACAGCTTTTTTGTTAGTTGGAACGATTGCCTATGCTATATTACGGGATGACGATCCCTATAAGTATTTCACGGGTATAGGAGATCAATTTGAGATTTCACCTGATGATAAACACTTTCTTTTTCCCTACTATGTAGATGGTAAAGAAGGGCTTTATAAAGCAAATGTGGACGGTACAGATGTTAGGCAAATAACTAGTTCTGACAAAGCAAGACATCATTCTCCGAAATATTCAGGTGATGGAGCCAAAATATTATTTTTGTCTAAAAATTCAGATGGTGTTAACTCGCTTTATGTAGCCAATCAGGATGGTAGTCAACAGAAACAAATAACATTCAACGACGTTCATGTTTCCGAAGCGGTTTTTTCATATACAGGAGAAACCCTATATTATACAGGCGTGTCGGCCTCTGCTTTAAATAAAGCAGAGGGGGAAACGAAAGACGGATTTGATTTATATAGCGTTAATTTACATGGGGAAAATACCAAACAATTGACTACTAAAGATTATTTTAGCATGAAATCACTTTCTGTTTCACCTGACGGAAAAGCAATATATTATAGCTTGTTCGATGGTGATAAAGAAAGATTCACCTCGTTTTCACTTGAGAATAATGAGGAAAAAGAAGCGTCAATATCGGAAGTGCTGCCAAAAGATAGCTACAATCATCAATTGTCACCAAATGAAAATAAACTCGCTTACACTGCTGTTTCGGAAGAATCACAAAACACCTCTCTATATAAATATGAGTTATTTACAATCGATATCGACGAGCGCCAACCGAAAAGATTGACACATCTTAATTCATCTGTGGTTTCTCCAAAATTTTTCCATCGTAAAAATCAAATGGCTTTTTTAGAACATACGAATTGGTCAGGAGATCCTGCTGAAAATGATCTTTATGTATTAGACATTGGAACTGGAGATTTACAACCTGTTGAACTGGCTTTATCTCCTCAAGTTCCAGGTCATTGGTTTATAAAAGGCATTAACAAGCTTGTAAACGGGCTTACAATAGCGGTTTTATATATGGTCTTGATTGGTTTATTGATCACCTATCTACATCAATATAATTCTAAAAGAAAAAGTTATGTACCCGCCATAGCTAGTCTAATCCTTACAGTTCTCGTATTTATCAGTACTATTATGGTAGTCATTATGGTTGATCCTTGGTTGGGGATGGGGCTTGGGACAATAGCGATAGCTTTATTGGGATGTACTGTTATCGTTTTTGGCTATGCGTTTGTTTTAAACTCTGTCGTAAAAAGGAATTGACATGTCTGTTTATCTTCATTCAGCAGAAAACTCCCACCTCTATAGGTGGTGAGATGAATGCGGTTTTAGCTTTTTTTCAGTGGGTGTCCAAACGCCTACTGAATGAAGAAAAGCCTCTGGCGGATGTCACAGATTTTGAATTGTGCAAGCACAATTCAAAATCTGGACGCAATTACGCCAAGGCGTAATTGATTGAATACGGCTGGGGTGTATCTCCGGCTCATTCAATGTATGAAAACGAGGAAGTGTTGTGATGAAAATGAGAATGTTTTTAGTCCTTGTTGGGGTATTACTTGTTACTGCTTGTGGTCAAGAAAACCTTAATGAACAACACGATGAATATTTATCAAACAAGGGTTGGGAGATTAAAGAGTCTATCGAAGTCGAAACCTATATATTAGATATTCCTAATGAAATGCTGAGTAATTTTGAAGGGAGCGGTATTACATTTATGAGGGAGTATTTAGGGGAAGAAATTACAGAACATGTCTATAAGTTAAAAGAAAAAGATATCGAAGGAGATTGTTTGAAAGCAGTAGTTTTCGAAGTAGAAGAAGAGATTATTGGGGGTTATGGAATTCTTCCAGATTGGACACCCGGTACATTTAATTTAGACGATAAAGAACGTCTAATCAAAGAACATTTCATTAAACAATAAAAGACAACACGGGTTAGACTGCTTTTTTTACGAAGCAGGTTATTGCACAACTAGAGGAGAAAATATGAATCTTTATTTGAATTTTTTTGGTCTTATAATTTTATTAATTACGATATTTATACTTTTAATTTTTGGTGTTACATTATGTATTTCATTTATTTATAAGAAGCAATTCCCAAAAAAACTTTTGATTGCTTCGATTACAAGTAGCATTGTGTTTTTAGGGTTATTTGTATATACGAATTATTTTTTTACGTGGGATAACCTTGAAGGTGAATTTTACAAAGGACCTGTGAATTCGCCAACGGAAAAATATACAGCTAATGCTTACTTTATTAATTATGGTGGTGCAGCTGGTGGTGTCGATTTATGGGTAGAGGTCACTTATAACAATGACAACGATAAAAGTGAGACTGTTTATTATAGTGATGCCAAAAGTGATTTTTCTATGGAGTGGAAGAACGAGAATACTTTATATATCAAAAATGATGATCCTGAGTATCCAAATTCGAATAGAAGTATTGAATTGGAAGTTGGGAAAGAAATATACCATGAAAGCGGTTTAGCTTGTCGAAGCTGGTTGATGAAAGATGAGTATGAGACTTGCTATCAATACAAATGACTCTTGTGCTACTTACAGTAGCAATAGTGGGGGATGATGGAGTTGCTTTGGCAACTCTATTTTCTTGTTCATCTACTGGCGCAGGTAGTTGAATAAGTAATTATATTAAGTGAAATTGGTGATATTTATTACGATTCAACCCCATATATTCATCCAGTAGTAGATAACTACTACAAACAGTTGGAAATAGAAGGGGAATAGGATCTGGAATTATTAAAACTAGAAACAGTTATTCTAAGTGACTTAGATTTGGTAGCAGTTTTGCTGTTATTCACGAATAATAAAGTTATTTTATATCGAGAAACAATCCCAAATAAAAAGGTGTCGAATTTTACAAATAAAGTTACAATTAAAATTAGTGATGCTATTAATCAAAAGAGTAGTTTAGGAGGAATACAATGCACACGTTGAATTTACTGAAATTTCAAGAGATTGATTTTGCTGATTATTTTAGTCTTGTATCTAATGAAAAAGTTATGGCGCAAATTACAGAGTACGCTATTCCTTTTGAAGAGGCTCAAATCGATTTTCAAAATTTATTAAAACGTAATGAAAAATATGAACACTCGGGTTCATATAAAATCTACGATAGTTCAACCAATGAATTTATTGGACTTGGCCATTTAACTTTGGATGAAGAAAACAATGAAGTAGCTGAAATTGGCTATATGATAAAGCCAGAGTATTGGGGTAAAGGATATGGAGGTGAGATAGCGAATGTATTGATTGAAAAAGCTAAGAACTCAGCATTAAAGACACTAAAAGCCATTATTGACCCAGATAATATTGCATCTAGGAAAATTTTAATTAAACAAGGATTTGTCTCCGGAAAAATTTGTAAAATTGGAGGGTTACCAGGAGAAATACTAAGTAAAAAACTATAGAAAAATTTGCAACTTGAGGGAACGAAGTCACTCCCGAGAATGTTCAGACGGTAGAAGATTTGGATAAAGCACTGGCTTATAAACGGCTGATTTCCTAAGGTGGTCTGCTTAAGGAGCTTCATAATAGAATTGAATTTAAATGATGCGGAGAACGGGGATCTGATTCACTTTGGTGCAAATAGTGCGGTTGATGTCATGGCTTATTGGCATGATGCTTTGAAGAAATAAGTTCTAAAAAAAGATTGATAGAATAAAGGGAGCGGAATTGGTGAAAAAAGTCCACGTTCTAATATTCGGGAGTTTGATTTTAGCTACAATAGTAGGAGTTTTCGGTCAAGGAATTGCTTATTTTATGAATGAGAACATTGTAAAAACATACCCTATATATTATTTAACAGCGTTAACAATGATAAGTATTTTCTTGTATTTAGTTACATTTGCATTAACGTATATATATTTTAAAAAGCTGAAAAATGAAAACGATATATTTGGTTTATATCTCTTTGCTATTTGTTTCCTAGGTTTACCGACTTCTCTTTGGTCATTATTTGTTTTAGCTATGTGGTGGGGCTGATTTAAAGATTAGCCGTATTATCGAGAGTGGCTGCGGCTACTCTTTTTTTCTTGGCCAGCGGGAAACTATTTTACACATCCATAGAATTCATGTAAAGCATTTTTAGAATACATAGAAGTAGCAAAGTTGCTTATTTAATTATTTTGCAACCGATTTACTTCCTCATTCGACTTTATTATGTAACGGAGAGGAGAGCCGAAATGGAAATAGCAAAATTAGTACATAAAGCAAAAAAGGGGGAAGATGAAGCATTTGAACAACTAATTAGTTCAGTTCGACAAAAGTTGTATCGGACAGCCTATGCATATGTAAGAAATGAACAAGACGCTCTGGATATCTACCAAGAAACGATTTACACAGCTTATCTTTCAATAAAAACATTAAAAAAACCTGAGAGTTTTGCTAGTTGGATTACAAAAATTCTAGTTTTTAAAGCGATTGATTTTATACGAAAAGAGTATCGCCATTTTTCTACAGACGATGAGAAAACATTTGCTGCATTGATTACACCTGAAAATGGAGATTTTATTCTGCATTCAATGGATCTATCAGAAGCCCTCAATTTCTTAAATCCAACCGTAAAAACCATAATTTTATTGAGGTATTATCATGACCTGTCCATCAAGGAAATTGCCACAATCATGAATGCTCCAGAAGGAACGGTTAAATCGCATTTAAGTAGAGCGAAAAAGGAACTCAGACCGATTTTAAAGGAGGGCTATCTAGGATGAATAAGGAAAAATTCAATGAATCGATCGACAATATAAATGTACCTATCGACAAGCTAATGGAAAGAGAAAAAACGGCTATACTGCATGCTAAGAAAAAAAGAAAAGTTGGCAGTAAAACAAAACGTATATTCTTAGTTGCATGCGGGTTATGTGTGTCGCTCCTTGGCTCTGGATTCGTTTCCACAGGCATGGCGGAAGCATTGTCCAACATTCCGCTGATTGGCCCAATCTATAAAGAGTTTAGAGATATTGCCTCTACTAAAATTGAACGTGATCAACTAGCAACAATGATTGATAAACAAGATAGTCATAACGGCTTAACAATGACCGTAAAAGAAGCAGCCTATGATGGCAACCGTTTAATGGTTTCACTAGTTTACACTGGTGAAAAAGCACTTGCGTGGGGAGAAGAGAGTAGTTTTTCATATATAACAATTAATGGACAACCCGTTAAGCGAGCGATAAGCGGGAGAGGGGGACAAGATGATATAGACCCGAAAACAATTATTGAGCATCAAGAATTGACATTCGCTAATTACGATGAATACGGTGATAAAATTGAAGTCGCGATCCACGGGGAAAATTTGTTTGGCTATGAGGGCGAGTGGGAGGTCGCTTTCCCGCTTGAAAAAGTAGCAGGCGAAATTTATGAGTTCTCACCACAAGTGTCAGCACAAACACTTGATGAAGTGTATACAATAACCGCTGAAAAAGTGACTTTTACCCCCCTAGCAACAAGAATCGATTTAAGCGTTGACTACCCTATTGAAATGAATGCAAACGATACATGGCCTTGGTTTGAAATGTATGTACTCGATGATTCTGGACGAAAGTATGAAGGGTTGACGTTACAATCGGGTGTGATGCCAGGGAATTATGGTCATCATAATATCCTAACATTACCGCCATTAGATACGATACCCGAATCCTTTACACTCAAGCCAGGTCATAGAAATAGCGAAGGCTATCTTGAAGAAATTAAGGAATTAGAATTGGTAATCCCTTTAAATAAAAGTAAATAATGACCTCGTTTGTTTCGTTTAATCATACCTTAGAAGTATCTTATGTTAACTGGATGCAGATACATTTAGCTGTTTAGACAGCTCTTTTATTCAGTTATGAGGATAGTTTAAGAAGGACTTCAAGGCTTTCACATTGAATTACTTATTTACATATAAAAAGTGGGTGGAAATAATGAATAAAATTTATATTATATCTGGTGCAGCAGGAGTAGGTAAATCCACAACTTCAAAGGGACTTTCAGAACAGATTGATCATAGTGCTTATATTGAAGGTGATTTAATAAATCATATGGTTGTTAGCGGATATCTTCCACCTTGGGAAAGCGAAGAATCACTATCGTTAGTTTGGGAAAATATAGCTGATTTAAGTATCAATTTTGTACAGGCAAATAAGGATGTAATCATTGATTATGTTGCTTTCCCAGAAGAAGTAGAAAAATTTTCTCAAAAGATTTATGCTGAGGAAAAAAACGTAGAAATTATATATGTTATTTTATGGGTCGATAGTGATGAACTGTTGAGGAGAGATGGTTTAAGGATTAAAGAACATCAGATGGGAACAAGATGTTTAGAATTAGTGTATGAATTTGAAATTAAAGGAATAGATAAACGCTTTTTTTATAACACAACCGACTTACAGCCATCGGATTTAGATGAAGTCTTTCAGAATATAAGAGAAAATCCTGCATTCAAATATTGATTCATTCATCAACTATCGAGACAGATTAGTTGAATAAGAAGGAGTAGAGGGTTATTTTAAATAGGTATAATAAAGTGGGATTTTTAATTTCATTACTATATTGAATAAATATTTGAAAGATATTGTTCAGCTTTACGTATAGGAAGGAGGAACAAAGTTTTGAACGGAATTGATTTGATTGGATTACCCATTCTAGGTGGCTTATTGCTACTTTTATTAGGTTTCATCTACGTGATTTCTGGTGGGGTGAAGCGAAATAAAAAAGAAAATTAACTCTAGTTATTTTATTAGATTTGGATTATTTACTGGCTTAACAAGTGATATAATTAGGAAATTATGTTGACTTATGTATTCAAAATATTACTGAATAATATGAGGGAATTAATAGATAGGGTAACCTACTACTTATTCCGAATACCAAAAAAATTGTGAAGAATTATACTTTGTCTCCCATGAAAGAACGTAAGAATCTTTCATTTTCTGTGGTGTAGCGTTTTTTATGCGACATGGATGGTTAGCGGGGTCAAGAGCTTTAGAGAAAGACTGCTAAAAAGCAGTCTTTTTGTTTTGCAGATAAAGCAGCAGGACAATTCAACAAGTGTGATAAATAGTTTATCTCCTTAGGTGTATAATTTACCTATTCATAATTCAAAACTACTATTAGTGAAATTAGTGAATCAAAAGCACTTACTATGTAACAGAAGGGAACAAAAGCATATGAAATACGAATGGAGAAAACAAGAGAAGAATTTATATATCCCAAAACAAAAACCTGAACTTGTAACGGTTCCAGAGCAGCAATTTTTTATGATTAAAGGAAAAGGTAATCCAAATGATTCTGAATTCGCTGAAAAGATAGGTGTGCTTTATTCGTTGGCTTATGCGGTCAGAATGATGCCGAAGCAAGGCTATACACCAGAAGGTTATTTTGAATATACTGTCTATCCTTTAGAAGGCATTTGGGATTTAACAGAAAAGGGAAGGAAATTAGATACATTAAACAAAGATGAATTAGTCTATACAATCATGATTAGACAACCAGATTTTGTAACAAAGGACGTCGTGGAGAGAGCCTTCGAACATGTAGAAAAAAAGAAACCACATCCATTCCTAAATGACGTAACATTCGGTACAGTACAGGATGGCTTATGTGTACAAATGCTGCATGTAGGTCCATATGATGATGAACCGCAAAGTTTTGAATTAATGAATGAATTTATAAAAAATAATAATCTTGAAAGAATGTCATTACTACATCGAGAAATATATCTTTCAGATTTTAGAAAAGTCGAGCCTGCAAAATTAAAAACTGTTTTGAGATATAAGGTTAAGCCGATAGAATAGCGTAATCTATCAACTCAAAATGGGTGAATGTTCAATAATGTAGTAAGGTGAATAAGAATCCAAAAAAGAAGACAATTGAGTCAATTCCATAAATAGTTTTTCTAAGAAGAATCACGAACATTTAAGTGGAGCGAAAGGCGGCGACTCCAGCGGGAAAAGCAAGCGAACCGAGACCCTGGACTGAGCGTAGCGAGGGAAGCGGCTCGGTGCTTGCCCGCGGAAAGCGTCCGCCTGTAGCGTAACGATGCGAATAATCATATTTTTTATCTTTATAATGTTCGTATTTGTTGATGGAAATATGAATTATGAAATTGATTCAATTGTATATTTGTAATAAAGTTTGTTTAAAATCATCTCCCCTCTATAGAATGCTTAGAGGGGAGATGAACTATAAATGGGTATTTATGTTAATGTAATGAAAGAAGATTTAATGAAATTTAAAAGGTTCGTGGTTATATATCGTATAAAAAAATGACTCTACGATATATATTGAGGAGGTCAGAATGAAATGGAAAATAATACATATAAAACAAGTCAATTGTTAGAAATTCTGGGTGTATCAAGAGATGCACTGAGGTATTATGAGGAACGTGGAATTGTAAAACCAAATCAGAATGAAACGAATAATTATCGAAATTATAATGATTTTGATATTTATGCATTATTAGTTGCTGATTTTTATAAAAAGCGAAATTTATCGATGAAAGAAGTTCGAAAACTACAAGAAGGAATAGCAATAGAAGAACTGGGATCTTTATTGGAAATTAAAGCTGAACAATTAGAAGAGACTATACAAAATAATAATTACATGCTTCAAAAAATAAAGGAAACAAAAGCATTCTGTGAGCAATTAAAAGATCACTTAAACCAATTCTCCATCAGGGAATTCCCAACTTATAAAGTAATCGGTGAGTTTTCTGACTTTTTTTCCTTTATGGAGTATCCCGCCATATTGGAAAACATGGATATGATGAAGGACGATATACTGAGCAAAATCATGAGAAAATATATTGTTGATGAAAACGGGTTTCTGGATTCCAAGATGTATATTGTTGAAAAGTATGAATCGATACATAAGGAAAAAAGTGGATGTTATTTACGATATGATAAATGCATCTATACAATTGTTGAGGATGGCAGGTATCAAAATGGAAATGATGATATTCAAGATAAAGTTTTTCATTCTACTTTAGAATGGGGAAATGAACAAGGACTTAAAATAAAAGGAATAGCTTTTATTAATACTCGTCTAATTACATATCTTGATAATAAAGAACGTGCCTTTTTAGAAATATATATTCCAGTAGAAGTTGAGTAAATATACTTTTTTATAGATATTGACCTGGGGGTAACACCATAGTTTAATTTTAAAACCAATGGAACAAATACAAGCTGTTCTATTGTTTTTTAAAATTCAGGAGGGTGTTTGGTATGAGTGGAATGGTAAAAAAGTATATTTTATGGACCTATGTCATGTTCTTTGTGTTTCTTCTTGTCATAGGACTGACGATGTTTCTATTAAAGTCTCAGCCTGTAGTAGACATATTAATTGTGCTATCATCATGGACAGCTACCTTTGTCTTCATAATAATGTTCCGTAAAATCTACCCCCAAGGGAATCTATGGAACTTTGTGAAAAGTCAGTTTAGAGAAAGAATCACAATATCAACGGTATTGTGTGTCGTTCTAATTCAATTTTTACTTTTGGTTGGTAGTCTCTTAATTACTAACAAAGTATGGAATGTCCCTATAAACGAACAATTAGCTGCTTCATGGGCTTCGCTTCTGATCCTATTTGGCTATAATTTAATCCTTGGGCCACTTGGGGAAGAATTAGGGTGGAGGGGATTTGTATTAAATGAATTGCAAAAAAGATTCAGTCCATTAAAATCAGCCATTATTGTTGGATTGACTTGGGGTTTCTGGCATGCACCATTATGGCTTATGTCAGGATACTCAGGATTACAATTGGTGCAATATATCATTTGTTTTTTGAGTGCCATTGTTGCTATATCAATAATCATAACCGCATTTTATAACTTGAATCATAATCTCATTATTTCTATTATGATCCACCAACTTTTCAATTATTTTATGGGCATTCAAGTTGGAAACATACTTAATACGCTCACAGTTACCTCAGTATTATATTTAATAGTGGCCGTAGTTTTGGTTTTAGTTAACTACAGAAAGTGCTTATACAGATAATTGAATGGAGCCTTTGTTTTGTGAGAAAGACGAGACTGATTTTCGGTTTATGTAGTTCCTTCTTAGAACGGTTATTTAATGAAAGTTTGGATAAAATAGTAAGTTTTTATATGTAAACCTTCTTGAACGATGCAGTTTTGTTTAATAGGTATAGGGTTTTTAATAATCACATCAGGGTGAAATAATGTATTGGGAGACACTTTCTGATTGGGTTTGGATAATTTATTACTTGTTTTTAATTGCAACCTTGGGAACTGCAATATTTAATGTTATTCGGATGAAAATGATAAGTTTGTCCGTTATTACCATCGTTCTTACATTAAGTGTTCCGATAATTACTGTTGCAAATAGCATCGGGAGAGAAAAAGGAGTGAATGAGTTTGAACATTTAGTTACTCATTTACAACAAGGTTCTTTTTGGTCTGTTTCTGTAATCATAGCTTTCCTATATTTACTAGTTTGGTGGGTTAAGATTCTAAAAATAAGAAGGGATTTTTTGTTAAATAAACTTGCTGAACAGTTCGCGAATGAAACGAATTAAACAACTATATTATTAATGCAAAGTACAATCATGATTTGCAATAGAAAAGAGATAGCTTGTTCAACTATAGAAGTGTTGTTTAAAATAAAAATTCTATCTTAGATTTTAAAAAAAAAACAGAGTTAAACTCTGTTTTTTTGTTAAGCCCTATGATTTGTTCACTAGAAAAGCGAATGTTGAGAACCGACGTTTAGTTAATTTACAGCTCTTTGGTTATATTCAATCCACTTTTCCATTTCTCGCTCCACTGCTCGATTTTGCCATTCGAACCAAATGACAGAGCATTCACTGCAATGGCTGTCTACGCCACTATTTTTATGCATATCTTTACGTGTAAATAAAGTTTTTTTACGACAGCTGAAGCAGTATATTTCTTTATCTTCATAGAACGCCATAACTATCAATCCCTTCAATTTACACATATTCATTTCCAATTTTCATATGAATTATTCTAAATCACAAACTATTTCATTAAGGGTGATGAATAGCTCTAAAGAATAAATGATTTAATGAGAATTCTGCTAATTGTATGTGAATAAATACGCTTAAACGTATGGGGCAATAGTTTAATTAGAGAAATCACTACTTTGGCTAACGTTGCAACTTAAGTTAATTTTCGTACAGGAAAGAGAGGAAGTGATACTATTGAAAAATACAAAATTGAGATTGATATGGATAATTCCGAATATATGTTGTTACATAATGTTTATTTCTTTCTCCGCGTTTGTATTAATAAATGCTACTGGTTTGAAGGATGTAGATAGATTATCAACATGGATAATAGCAATGCTTGCTCTTTTCGTAGTATCCATTTTTGGTAGTTTTCGAATATACGGTTGGATAAAAGAAGGTAAAATGTGATTAACTGATATTATGCTAATGATGCAGCGTAGATACTTAATTATAAATTGCTTGCTTTTATATTCATTACTCCTTGGTTTATAGTTTATTGGAGCGGAAGCGGCTCGGTGCTTGCCCGCGGAAAGCGAGCACCCCGTAGCGGAAATGAACATACGACTTTAATAGTAATGGTTGAAATTGGTTAATTATTACACCTGATAAGAAACATTAATTAGAAATTAGTTCAACTGCCATTCATGGTGTAAAATTAATCTAATATACCGTTTTAGGAGGAATATATTATGGAACATGAATTAAAAGAGTTAATAAAAAAGTGTGACCTTGCCATAAAACAAGAAGATTTTGATACATTGATGAATTACTATACGGATGATGCAATTCTCGTTGTAAAGCCGGGAATGATTGCACGAGGCAAAGAGGAAATCAAAAACGCATTTATAGCAATTGCAAAATACTTTAATAACAGTATCGTACCAACACAAGGGGAAATGATTATTTTAGAAGCGGGAGATACTGCGTTAGTTCTTTCCCAAACGTTACTTGATGCAGATAAAGAAGATATTGAATTTTCAATGGATAGAAGAGCAACATATGTATTTAAGAAAAATGCACAAGGCGATTGGTTATGCGCAATTGATAACTCATATGGAACAGAATTAATCAGTAAGTAGGCATTCATGTATGACGATCGGAGCGTAAATCACGCTCTTTTTGTTGAATATATTGAATAAAAAGGGCAGGTCAGGTTAGTTGAAGATTAATTGATATACTTTTGAATGAAAGTTTAATATAATATATTGTTCAGGAAAGCTATTAATTTTCGTTATGATTTTCAGATACATTATGTCTTTAGGCTTGTTTCAATTGAAAGAGCCAAGCTAATTTTTTATTGTTTTCATTGCTAAAAGAATATAGTATATACTTTTATAGTCCTATTTTTTAAAGATAAAGTAGGAAAGTAAATTAATAGAAAGTTTTATTGGAGGATTATTATGAATTACAAAATTATTAACAAACAAGTTTTTGAACAAGCACAGCTACGATCGGTTTCGGATGTACCATTCACTGAAGAAGAACTTCAAACGGGTATGAAGATTGCTGTATCTAAGGCTGATGATACCCTTGCATTGTATTTATTAGACGTAGATGGTCACAAGAAATTCGAAGTACGCTGGGATGATTCGTCTGAACTTTTCAACGGCTGGTATTCTGCATGGGATAATTTCTGTTGGTGCCTAGATATAGTTAGTAAATAAAAATGTAAAATAAATAATATCAACTAGAAACGAACATTCATTTTGTTTTCAGTTGATATTATTTTTTGCTAACAAAAGCGTGGGTTCCCTGATATCAACGTCTCAATGATTGTAATAAGCCTTGGTTTAATTGCGTGACGGCTGCCAACAAGAAAAAGATGCGATACTAATGTCTCTTCTGAAATTAACTTTTAAAGTTATTGATAGTTAATAAGTTCACTTTTCACTCGACAAATATGATTTTATATTATATAATTAATGTAATAAGATCGTTTACAAGAAAAAAAGAATTCACATATTACAAAGAGTAATCATGTTTTGTTCGATACTTTTTGTAATGTGTGAATTCCTTCTTTTGAAGGAATATGATGTTATTTAATACAATTAATGGAGGTCATTTAAATGACACAACAAGGTACAGTAAAATGGTTTAACGCAGAAAAAGGTTTCGGTTTCATCGAAGTAGAAGGCGGAAACGACGTATTCGCTCACTTCTCAGCTATCCAAGGTGAAGGTTTCAAATCACTTGACGAAGGTCAAAAAGTTGAATTCTCAGTAGAAGACGGCCAACGTGGACCACAAGCTACAAACATCGTAAAACTTTAATTTTTAATGATGTAACCATAAAAAGAGGCTTCCTTTCATTAGGAGGCCTCTTTTTTGCATAGGAAGTTTAGAATATTGTATTGTAGGTACTGGTTATTGAGTTCTTCTCTGATAGGAGATATAGATTTGATGGATTTATCTTTTTACCAGATAAGAAAATCCTAATTTAAATAAAAAAGTAAGGCAATTTAAAATAAGTAAGATAATTATTTGTAATGTAGCAAGTACAGTAGTAAGTAAAAATAAATCGAAATATGCCTCACCAGGCGGGCCATCTTGCTGAGGAACTACATTGAAATATTCTATAAAATAATACGTAAGGATGGAGCCCGAATAACCTACATAAATACAAATCCAATGTAAAGAGAAAACAATTCTAAATCTACTGAACCAAAGAATTAGATTAATAGACATGATGATTAAAGGAAAGTAAATAAATTGAAAATTGATGAAATCAATGCTTTCACTTTCAGAAAAAACGAATAAATATTGAATTAGACAGAAGAGGATAAAGTTTGTTAAAGCTACTAAAATAACTGTTGAACGTTTATTTGTATGCATTTTTCTATTCTCCAGACTTAAAAACTAATAATTTGCAAATGTTTACCATCGTTTATAATCCTTTTATTATAGTCTTTTTATGAAAAGAAGCAACGAATAATTTATGTAGCATCATATCTATTAAGTTGATCTTTTCATTGGATTTTGGGTGAAATAATCAACTCTTTAATGATTTAGAAACAATACCTTTAAATATGCACGTTATAAATCGAGGCATTTTAAAAAATTAGAAGAGATAGTGTTACTTTTATACGGAGACTACATATCGGCACTTATCTATATTAAATAAGTATATAAATTACTTTTTAGAAGAGTAGAGTATAGAATATGATGAAGTGAACTTGAGAGCACAGGCAGAACAACATAGCATTAGGCTACACCTGGATTGGGATAGGGTATCCTTTAACAATGAAGTGCTTGTAACTTCTCACACGAGTCTTTCGGAAAAAATCGTGCTATACTAGTAGGTATGTTATAAATTGAGGGAGATTACCAACTTGAAATATTTTAAACCACAGATGCAGCAATTAGTGAAAGAAAATCGTGAATTACATGACCGCCTAAAAGGACTAATGGCTGACATGGATTTGCAAAAAAACTATGCATTAAAGGCGCTGTATCATGCAGAAGTAGCAGACGGTGGACGCTACCAGCAAGATTATCAAGCACTAGACCATTTATATAAATAAGATGGTTTATAAAGACCAATACCAACTAAAGAGTTGTCTCAGTAATTTTTGAGACAACTCTTTTACGTATGAAGTAGTTACAGGAGAAACTTGGAAAGGGGAGTTAATATGAGCAATTATGAAGATCAATTAATAGATATTATAAAAAATGACAGTTCTATAATGTCAATTTTAGAAGCGGTTGAAGAATTAAACCTAAGTGACGCTTGGGTTAGCGCTGGACTTATTCGCAATAAAGTTTGGGATGTTTTACATAATATCAATACGCCAATCAATGATATTGATGTTATCTATTTTGATAGTACGGATACTTCGTGGGACATAGAAAAAAGCTTTGAACAGAAACTTGAAGCTTTACTACCAAACCAACCATGGTCAGTAAAAAACCAAGCACGTATGCATATGAAAAATAGTTTCGCCCCGTACACTTCTTCTTATGATGGGGTTGCTCATTTTACAGAAATACCAACTGCAATTGCTGTAAGACTTCAAAAAAGTGAACTTGAAGTGATGGCTCCATACGGGTTAGAGGATTTGTTTAATAAGATTGTTCGTCCCACTCCATATTTTCAAAAGGGTAGTGAACTTCAAGCCATCTATATAAAACGTATGCAAGAAAAAGAATGGGATAAAACTTGGAAGGATTTATCGATAAGAACTATAGTATAAGAAGTAGTAAATAATCTTCTTTCATCAAATTCTGCATATCTGTAATTATTGAAGGATTTTGAAAGTCGTACATTATCTAGACTATAATAGCTGTAAAGATCTCCTGCCAATAAATATTGGAAGTCGAATTTTCAACATTAGGCAAGGATCATTAAAAAGGGGGACCTTCTTTGAATTCAGCTACAATTAGATTGGCAGAAATTAATGATGCAGCTAGAATACTAGAAATACAAAAAGATGTTATCACTGAAGAACAGTTTTTAATGACAACTATTGATGAGTTTAACCAATCACTAGAGGGTAAGAAAGAGTGGATTCAGGAGAGGCTAATCAATGAGTATGAGACGATTTTAGTTGCTGAAATTGACAATAGTATTGTTGGTTGGTTAGTATTTCGAGCCCCTGTACGGAAAAGAATTGCACATACAGGAACTTTCGGTATGATGATGGATAAACAATATCGTGGTCAAGGCATTGGCAAGAAGCTCCTGCAGGAATTATTAAAATGGGCCAAGGAAAATCCACTAATTGAAAAAGTTTGTTTAGGCGTATTCTCAACAAATGAAAACGCCATTGCTTTCTATAAAGATATGGGTTTTATCGAAGAAGGAAGAAAAATTAATGAAATAAAATTGAGTGACCATGAGTACGTAGATGACGTATTAATGTATAAGTTTGTAAAGTGAAAATTCATACTTTGGGTATTTTGTTGCCAAAATACGTTTTAGAAAAAGACATGGACTGTCTCAAAAGCTAATGACAATTAACTTTTAGGACAGCTTTTTAAATCTGTTTGACAAAACTGTCTTTTCCGTCACAAGTAATAAATAGAACAAGATAGGCATTGGATTACTGACGTGGTGCCAATAACATCACAGAAACACCAACTAAACATATAATGGCACCTAACCAATCATAAAAATCCGGTGTTTTTTTATCAACTCCCCAACCCCATAAAACGGAAAGTATGATAAATATGCCTCCGTAGGCAGCATAAACTCTACCGAATGACGGGAACGATTGAAAGGTTGCGATAACTCCATATAAAGCTAACGATATTCCTCCAAAAACGCCCCATAGATAGGGTTTGCCTTCTCTTAACCATAACCAGATGAGATAACCTCCACCGATTTCAGCAAGTCCAGCAAATATAAATAACAAAATTGAATAAATCATTTCTTGAATCTCTCCTTGATAATTTTAATCACGATTAGGCTGGGTAATAGATTGTCATACTCAATCGGGCTAATGTTTCTCCAGAATTAGTATACGTGTGAGGTCTATCCGCCTTAAATCGGATTGAATCTCCACTTTGTAGTGTATATTGACCGTCGATAACTTCGATCGTTACTTCTCCGTCAAAGATAGTGATAAATTCCTCTGTTCCTTCTTTATGAGAATCGGAACTTAATGTGCCTTCCTTCTCAATTTCAATCGTGTACATCTCAAAACGTTTGTCCTCTTGAAAGGGGAAAGAGGGGTAGACGCGATACCTTTCATTGTCTTCAGTCAATACTTGGATTTCATCTTTTAAAACAACTGTCGTATCCGGCTGCGGATTGTTGATGAGGGATGTAAAGGAAATCTTTAAGCCATTCGCGATTTTCCAAATAGTTGTTAAAGTTGGGCTGGACTCGCCTCTTTCAATTTGACCGATCATCGTTTTACTGACGCCACTCAATTGAGCAACCTTTTCTAAGCTCAACTTTTCCTTCTCTCGGATCGCTTTTAAATTTCTTGCAAGAACTAGATGGATTTCCTCCATAATAATCACTCCTACACTATGTACAATATAACGACCGTTATGTATAATAAAACGAACGACGTTATATTGTTTGTTTTGGACATTATAGCATACAACATAGGGGAGGTTTAATGATGCCTTTATTTTCATTTTTGTTATTTGTGATTATTACCAGCTTTACACCAGGTCCTAATAATATTATGGCGATGGCGTTTGCGAATAAACATGGCTTGGGTAAATCAGTGAGGTTTAGTTTTGGGGTTGGTACTGGATTTTTTGTGATTATCTTATTATGTAGTGTTTTTAATATTGTCTTAACTCGTGTTATGCCAATCATTGAATTTCCATTAACTATTTTGGGTGTCGGGTACATGTTGTATCTGGCATATAAAATCCTGATGAGTAAAGATAGTGATGGGGAAAAAGAGGAAGAACATCAGAGCTTTTTCTTAATCGGTGTTTTGTTGCAATTTGTAAATCCAAAAGGCATTCTTTTTGGGATCACAGTAGTAGCAACCTTCATTTTGCCTTATTATGATTCATACTTTAGCTATCTGCTTTTTGCGTTATTTTTAGGGGCAGTTGGTGTAACGAGTACATTTAGTTGGGGACTATTTGGATCGGTATTTCAAAAGCTCTTAATACAATATAGAAAACAGTTCAATATTGTGATGGCAGCATTATTGGTGTATAGTGCTTTTTCAATTCTTGTTAACTAGAACGATAATATTTTATATGTCGTTGATTTTAAGTAAAAAAAGAGTTAACTCTACAATGGCATTAACTCTTTTTTCGAGAGTCGAGTAGCTTGGGGAATATTGGTTATGAAATACGTGCTTTTCTACTTACTCTGCAAACTAATCGCATCAAAGCATTTTGTATTGATGGAAAGGTTGTAGTGAGGACATTAATGGTCTTTCTCATTGGCATAGGACATATGATTGGTTTATTTTTATGAACGCCATCTACCGTGATTTTAGCTAATTGCTCTGGGGACATTTTCTTTTGTTTTTTTAATTGGTTTGTAATGATTGATTTATTTATCTTAATAGCTTTCGCATCATCAAAAATAGGGGTATCAACGAAAGTAGGGCAAAGGGTACTTACCTTAATACCGAATTCTGCTGCTTCATAATGAAGAGATGTGGTAAGCCCAACAACAGCATGCTTTGTTGTAGAGTAGGCTGAAGATATAGGGGAAGGTCCAAGTCCTGCAGCAGATGCTGTGTTAACGATATGTCCAAAACCTTGTTCTTTCATAATCTTGTATCCAACCTGAGTTCCGTAAATAACTCCCCATAAATTAACGTCCATGATTTCTTTCCAGTCTTCAATTGACATATCATAGAGTTCACCGTACATAGCCATCCCAGCATTGTTAAACAGATAATCCAACCTGCCAAACTCCTGATATGATTCAGTAATGACTTGTTCCAAACTCGTGCACTCGGTTACATTTACATACACAAACCTAGCATTGATGTTCTTATTATTGAGCTCAGTTTCAAAGGACTTTCCCTCGTTTACATTAATGTCTGCAATAACTACGAATACATTATTTGAAACTAGTTCACTGCAAATAGCCCTGCCAATTCCAGAAGCCCCACCAGTCACAATGGCAACTTTCTTTTTCTCCTCCATATTTTACACCTCGTTCACTATGATTTTTGTATAGTAAAGTTGATCAATCAGGGTTGAGTATTCCTCCGCAACAATCGCAGCCCCACTACTATTTAAGTGAATTCCATCTAAAGTAAGATGAAGTCCTCGTTTTGTTGATAATTGATTAATACGAGTAGGGTTCTTGTAAAACAGTACATCCTTCATAACGCTCATAACACTTGTGCCAATGTATTCCGAACTCCTAACATTGGACAAGTGTTCCTCAAACACAGTTTGCAAATTCAAAAAGCTTGTATTTGGATGAATACTAGAAATTGATTGCATTAGGGCAGACAATTCTCTTAATTCTTTATTTGCATCATTTGTTGTATTTTCCCCGACGACTGCTGGTGATACGACAACAACATGTTTAGAAGAGGCGAGCACCGTTTCTATAACTTTAGTGAAGTATTCTTGGAATTCCTCGTGGTCTTTTGCGACAGGCTGTGCTTGCACTTTAAGCAATTTAGAATAGACATCATTGACCCCAATCCAAAGAAAGGTAAGATCATAATCAGTTTCTAATGTTGTTTTGGTTAATCGAGTATGCAGACTTTTAACAGTTTCTCCGGATTTTCCGAGGTTGATAAAAGTAATGCTAGGGTACTTTTCTTTTAAGAGATTTGAGAAAGACACTCCAGGACGACCATCTGTTAAACTATCACCAATTAATCCAACTTTCATGTTAAATTCCTCCTTTTCGGATTGACCCTAAAAAGATTGTAATGGCTTGATTAAATAGAGGTTCAAGGGATTTCAATTCTTGTGCACTTGTAAGTTGGCATAACCCCCCCAACCATGTCCCAAGCAAGACAGTCCACTCGTCAATATTGCCAGCTATAAATTCCCCATTATCCACACCTTTTTGTAAAATCGCACGGTAAGAACTCATTGGGGTAATTGCTAATTCCATTAGTTTTTGTATAGATTCTGGGCTTGAGCTCGGATTAGATGCTAATTCCTGACCTGATTTTAATAAAGGCGTTTGGTAGTTATAGAGAACGTGTATTGCCATCCCATACAACTTCTCTGTAGCTGTTGAGTATGTGGGTTCTTTTTGTATCCACATGTTATACCAATCTTGCATAGTTTCTTGAGCTAAAAGGACAAACAGCTTTTCTTTGTTTTCAAAATGATAATAAATATGTCCTTTACTGTAACCAGAAGCTTTTGAGATATCGCCAACTGAGGTTTGGTTATAGCCCTTTTGAGCAAATAAAATTGATGCTTCTTTTCTTATTTCATGTTTTGCAGTTTCGCTGTCATAACGTCTTTTGTTCAAAGTAATACCTCTTCCTAATAATTGAACGGTCGTTCTAATTTAATTATACATAATTATCTGAAAAATAAAATAATAAAATGATTGAATTTTTATGAACTTTTGGTGACAGTAGGAGAGTGCTTAGGTACGATGGGGAAGTCACTTTTAGCTAGCGGGGGACAATCAATTGAAGAACAAGTTAAACAGTGTCGTTAAAGAAAATTTACCGTATTTTGTCGTACCTAAGGAAAATAGCAACGAAGCTATGAAACATAAAAAAGAATCGTGGATATACTGTAGTAATTATACCTGTAGAGAATTTTAAAGAAACGCTAGATCTCGTTAAGAAAACCAAAAGTGGGAACTATGGAAAATAGAATACTACATTTTGGAACGCGAAAAGTCACTAAAATAATTGGGAAACTATAGTTTAATAGGTTTTCAACTCGAAATATTAAAATAGCTTAGAGTTTTTTTGTTGTCCCGAAGCAGCTAGACGCTTGCCAGCAGTGGAAATCACCTTCTTCATTTTAAAAATATTAACCATCCCACAAAACACTATATTTACATAATATATACATTTTAGTCAATGAGGAATAAATAGAATAGTTTTAATAACTATATAACTTCGTATATGCTCGATAAAGGCGCGGAAACACTCGAAATAAGCATAAATACCTAATATTTTGGCGTAGATTTAAATTGTTAAAGTGTATATAATGTTATCCGATGAAATAAAAACGATATATTTTATTTTTCTAATATATCGATTTCATCGGATTTATCGGTTGTGAAAGGATGAAAGACAATGAAAA
Organism: Lysinibacillus sp. NPDC097287; assembly: GCF_044761695.1. Lineage (NCBI taxonomy): Bacteria > Bacillati > Bacillota > Bacilli > Caryophanales > Bacillaceae > Lysinibacillus > Lysinibacillus sp. NPDC097287. The sequence continues at coordinate 278,313 of NZ_JBIWCX010000004.1, read as the reverse complement.
AGACGATTTCAAGCGTAGCAGCATTTAGTATTTTAGCTACAAGTGTACCTGTCTACGCAAGTCCTGTGGAAGCAAAACCGAATAAAGATGCTTCCATATTAGTAGGTAATTTAGAAGTAGATGTAAACTTCGCTTTACCTATTATGAATACTACCGAAGAGTTAACAGGTATGACCTTATCTCTTACGGATGCTCAGGGCAAAAAACACGACGTAACTTTAGGTAAAAAAACTAGTACCTTACAGATCGATGGTAAGACTATCAATTATGAAATTAAAAAACTGGATAAAACCAAGGCAGAATTAGACCCTAACGCTGAAAAGGTTTACTACTACTCTGTAATGTTTAAAGAGCTACCTGTAGGAAAGTATTCTTTATCTTTAAGCGGTGAAGGATTTAAAACAACGGACGAGTTAGCAGTAAATCTTAAAGATTACTCTCAACGTGTAACGTTAAGTAATAAAGATAACTTCTTAATGGGTGATTTTGATAAAGACGGTCAAGTAACTCAAAAAGACTATGATGCGTTAATTGATAACATAAAGGCTACGGATGCTAGCACTATTAAGAAGTTCGACTTAAACCGAGATGGTGCTGTAAGTATCCTTGATTTAAGTTACATTCAAGAGAGCTTAAATAAGACATCTACTGGTGCATTAATCGTTGAAACTAGTCCTATTGTGGACACGAATAAAATGAAGTTAGATGCAGCTTCTTCAGTAGGTATTCCAACAGATAAGTTGGACACAGCAATTGAAAACTTGATGACAGGTAAAGAGTCTGTAGGTGTAGAGGTAACGCCTGACCAACCTGCTCAAATTGGTATGGCGTTTGACGAGCCTGTAAAAATGGACAGAATCGACATTGCTGTACCGAATAGTGACGCAGCTCCTTCTGCAGGTTATGTATTAATCGAGGATGAGCATGGTAAAGAATCGAAGGCTTATTACGGAACCGAAGCGTACCGAAACGCTGTAGGTTATTCTGCTAAGATGAACCGTTCGGCAGGTAATATCCAAATTGACTTAAAAGGTCAAGTAGCTGTTAAAAAAATTACGATTGTCGTAACGGAAACAACTAGTAAAGATGCTCAGTTAGCTGAAATCGGTAAGGTAGAATTCCTTAACAACGTATATGAGGAAATCCCTGCTCCTGAGATGAATATCCCTGAAATTACTGAAATTGTAGAAGCTAGCGAAGAGCTAACAGTTAAGTGGAATGCAGAACCTAACGTAGATGGTTACGAGGTTAAGTTAGTAGGTAAAATCAAAAATAAAGAAACAACAAAGATTCTTCAAACAAATAAAACACAAGTAAAATTCGAAGGCTTAGATAACTACGAACCTTACAAAATCTCTATTCAATCTATGAATGGTGAATGGACAAGTGGTTACTCTAAGGAAATGGAGGCTACTCCTAAACCAACAGGAAAACCTGAGGCTCCTGAGGGGGTAAGTATCAAAGGGATTTATAAAGGTTTAGAGGTAAATTGGTCGAAGCATAAAAACGCTGATACATTCAACTTGTACTATAAAAAATCAGGTTCAGATGAAGAGCCGAAAGCTGTAGAGAATTTAAAACAGTTAAATTACACGATCACGGACTTAGAGGACGATACAGAGTATGAAATCTATTTAACTGCTGTGAATGAGCACGGTGTAAGTAGTAAGTCTCAAATCTACAAAGGTAAAACAATTGACCTAAAAGCGCCTATTACACCTGATTATAAATTGATTAACGTGTCTAAAGGTGTTAACCAACCTACAGAACATATTAAAGGTGTAACTTACCCTGCCGAAGCAGTGAAAGATGATGAGTTCGCTATCGTAGATAACGATTATAGCTCGTCTTGGATTTATAAGAGTTGGGATGGAGGGGGATTCAACCAAGGTAAACCTTCTCCTGTTGTAGAGTTTGACTCTGCGCAAACATTAGACACAATTGTAGTAACGCCTGATGTATCTCAAAAATATGAGTACGGTTATGTAAAAGTACGTGTTCAAGAGAACGGTCAAATGGTAGAGAAACCTGCTTACTTCAATACAAAGAGGGATAAAAACGGTAAGGTTTATTACGAAGTTCGCTTAAATGGACCAGTAACGACGGATAAAGTTCAAGTAAACTTTGCATTAGGTATGGCTTATGGTGATGGAACGATTTCTATTTCTGAGATGAAGTTCTATCATTATGATAGTTTAGAACGAGATGTACGCAGTCTTTTCGAAGATGACTTACTAGTTAAGTTAAATACTACAGTAACCTTAGATACTATTAACGAATTACGTGAACGAGCAAATACAGTGGACGCTGTAAGTGGAGAATATCACCCGTACAGAGAAGCTGTTCTACGTGAACTGGATTACGCAGAGCAACTATACACTGACTCTCAAGTAGATTCCGAGATTATGGTTGTTAATCAAGGTATCACAAATACAGGAAATAACATCGGAATGAGCAATGATAACCAAGCCTTAGGTTTATCAGCTAGAGCCGGTGATGATCTAACGGTTTATGTAGGTTCTAACGGGACTCTACCTGAGTTAGTATTTACGCAGGTTTACGGTGAAAGTGGTAAGTACCAAAAGACTGTAAAACTAAAAAAAGGACGTAACGTAATCCAAGTTCCTAAGATTCATGACATGGATGTAGAAAAAGGTGGAAACATCTACGTTCGTTATCCAAGCGGTTCTCCTACTAAGGGAGACATTAAAGTACGTGTCATGGGTGCTACCAAGATTCCGCATTTGAACCTATACGGTAAAATTAATGATGAGTCTAAACAAGATGAAGTTAAAGCTGAAATCCGTAAGTACATTACGGACTTACAAGCTTACGTAGATAAGCTACCTAGCATGTATCCAACGGAAGAAAATACAAGCGAAAATAAATACCTGTACGATAAAAAGACAAGTGTCATGAATACAACAGATATCGAGCTAGATAAAGCAACGTTTAACGTATCGGCTACTGCTGTATGGGAAGGTTTAGAAGGTTCTGCTTCAATGGATGCTAAAGTTGACCAACTGTATGATTCATTAAAAGCTATGGAACAGATGATGGACTTGAAGTACGCAGAGCGTGGGGTAAGTAAAAACCCTGATTTCGATAACAACGGTAAGGTTGAGGGAGACGAGTTAAAACACGCTTATCCGAAGAGTCGTGCAAATATTAAATATCAACGTATGTTTATCGGAGCTTTCATGTACGCTTCAGGTAATCACGTAGGTATTGAATATGATTCCGTACCAGGTTTAACTACGGGTAAACCATTCACGTTTAATGCTGATGGTACTGTAAAAGATTCAGGAGATTTATTTGGTTGGGGTATTGCTCACGAAATTGGTCATATGACAGATATGCCTACAATCGGTACTGCGGAAGTCACGAACAATATTATTGCGTTGTTAGCTCAAACGTTTGACGATAGAACGCCGTCTCGTTTAGAAGATAGCGGTAAATACGAAAAGATTTATGAGAAAGTAACAAGTGGTACAATCAGTCTTCCTGCTGATGTATTTGCCCAATTAGGGATGTACTGGCAGTTGCACTTAGCATACGATAAGAACCCTACTGCGTTAATGTTACAAACGGATACGGATAGTGACCCTACTAATGATTCAATCTTTGCGAAGATTTCTCAACGCGTACGTACATTAACTGCGGAAGAGAGTGCTTTACCTAAAGAACAGGTACTTGTTCGAGTAGCTTCTGATGCAGCTGGTAAAGATTTAAGTGACTTCTTCTATGCTTGGGGTATTCGACCAGACGATGCGACGAAGAAGTACTTAAGTGATAAAGGTTATGAAAAAGAGTCTCGCAGTATTCAATACTTAAATGACGATGCGCGTCGTAAAGTATTGAACGATAAGGTAGGAGCTATAGCAGACGATACAGAAGTTACTGTTTCTCTTGACCAAAAAGTCCCTGAAGATTCTGTGATTGAAAATAAAGATATTACTTTAAATCTTGGTGTAAATAAAGAGAGTGATAAAATTTTAGGTTACGAGATTTACCGTAACGGTAAAGTTATAGGGTTTACTACAGAAGATACGTTTAAGGATTCTCTAGGAGCTCTTAACAACCGAGTTGTCGAATACTCTGTTAAAGCAATTGACTATCACTTAAATGAAACGGATGTAAAAAAGCTAGATCCTATCAAAATATCTCATGACGGTACAATGGATAAGCAAGGTTGGTCAGTTGAAACAAACATGACGAGTGACGAAGATGTAACAGATGAAAACAACAATCATGGTGCATTCTTAGATCCTTCTGTTAATAAAGTTATCGACAATGATAATGATAGTGTATTCACAGGAACTAAACCTAAAAATGCAGACGGTCACGTTATCATCGGTATGGATGCTAAGCAACCTATAGTAGGATTCCGTTATAAGAAACCTGCTGAAAATGCGATTAAAGGTTATGATGTGTACGTAAGTACTGATAAAGAGAACTGGACGTTAGCAAATTCAGGTACGTTCGACGCTTCTAAAGACGAGGAAACAATCTACTTCAATAAAGAAGGCTCTGATGGCGGTAAGCAATTATGGTCTTACGATGCTTCTTACGTGAAGATTGTTGCAAAAGGTGCGCAAACGGTTGCGATACCTGAGCTAGATATTATCGCCCCACCAGGAGATAACATCGAGATTGGTACGAGAGAGGCTTTATATAAAGATGGTATCGGTACATTAAAATCAGACTTTGTTTACGATAGAGAAAACAATCAAAAAATCCCTAAGGGTTCACTGATTATTACTGGTTCTTACCGAGGACATCCTGCATTTAACGCAAGTCTTCTGCGTGACCAAAACGGTGACATCATGTCTAGTGAAACAATCTTCATGGCTGAATTACCGAACAATGCAGAGCTAGGTGAAATTAGCGAAGGTACGTATATTACGTGGATTACTCCTGAGCAGTTAGAAAAACTTCCAAAGTTACCTTCTAAGGTAATGACAGAAATGTATCGAGTAAATGATGCAATTACGCTAGAAGGTCAACGATTAGTAAGTGATACGTTATATATCGACGTTCCTACTGACTTACCTGAAATTGAGTTTACAGATAGCTCTACTAGAAGCTTCATGAAGAAATCAACGATTACTCATGGAGTTCAAGGGTTAGACATCTACAAAGATTTTAAAGAAATCAAGTAATAACTAAACTAACGAAGCAAACCATAAACCTTAATCTTTCGGGATTAAGGTTTATGCATGAGAAAGGATAACAGAAGATGAATATCAAGAAGTTTGTTAACGTATTATCTGTAGCAGGTTTATTAGCTGCTTCTGTGGTAACTCCTGCTTCTGCTAATACGTTAGATGTAAAATTAAACCGTCAACAAGTAAACGGTAAGACAATGCAGTTGCTTTTAGAAGACGTAGACTTAATCGCGAAGGCTTATCAAGTTAGCTTGAAAATAAATGGGAACGTAAAACTAGATACTCTGAACTTCTCGAATGAAGGGAAATCAGACGTAAATTCTAGATATGTGTACGATGAAGGTAAGAACGTAGTAGATATTTATGTAACTAGTACAAAGAGTTTACTAGATGAAAATGATAACCTAGATATTGGTTCAATGACTTTAAAAGGTACTGTAGGTGAAAGTTTTGACGTAGTACCTGTAGATGGTTCTTTAAAGATTGTTACTATGGCTAATGTTGAGCATAGCATTCCTACTGTTTCTGTATCAGGCGGAAGTGATTTCTCTATTAAAGACTCTAACAACGGTGGCTCAGGTGGAAACAACGGTTCTAACGGTGGAGGTACTAAACCACCAACTGGTGGCGGAGATAATGGCAACGCTGGAGGCACGAACCCGCCAACTGATGGAGGAGACAACGGTGATGGCACAGAAACAACACCGCCTACTGGAGATTTAATAGTAAATGAAAATGGCGACTTGATTATTTCAATTAAAGGAGACAAACCATCTACTGACGAAATAGTTGAAATTGTTGTAGCTGCTGATTCTATTATTCTCAAAATTGACGATAAAGAATATAAATCTTCAATCTCCAATGGTCTTGGCAGCTACGATAAGAAGCGTGTAATTCGAGATGAAGGAAATGGTGTATATACAAATGTACCGCATTTCGTAGAAGATAATAAGATGAAAATCAAAACAAAAAATCTAGATGGATTACTCATAACAGACCGTGCTGTGCCTAATTTCAAGGACATCGCTAACGTGTTCAGCCGTGATGAAATCGAAGAATTATACAACTACAAAATCGTTAATGGTACGACTGCAACGACGTACAGCCCATATAATGATATTACACGCGGTCAATTCAGCGTTATGATTGCACGCGCCCTAGAATTAAATTCGTCAAGCAACACGGATAAGTTCCCAGATGCGAGCGGCAAGTGGTATGCAGACCAAGTTCAAGCGCTATATGAGACAGGCATCATTACAGGCTTTGCAGATGGTACTTTCGGGGGCGAAAAGAAACTTACTCGTCAGCAAGCTGCAGCAATGATCGCTCGTATGCTTGAGTATATGGGTGTTGATACGACACCAAAAGGCAATGTAATTCTTGATGATATGGACCGCATTGGTGACTATGCAAAAGACGCAGTTAAGTACCTTGCATCGCATGACGTATTAAATAGTGGAGAAGGTACAAAGTTCAACCCATACAACAACCTTACACGTGCTCAAATGGCTAAGATTTTAATGCGTTCACTACGATTATCGGATTGGTATTAATTTTTGTACCGTTTTCTCACTGTGAAATTGCTTGCAGAAAATAAGCCTTCATTTTAAATTTGAAGTATAAAGAAATCGGGTATAATCAAATCAAATAGAAATGCCACACTTTTAAGAAAGTGTGGCATTTCTATTTATTATTAATCGAATAGACTTTCGTATGGAGCAACGTCAATTTGGAGTTCATCTAATTTTTTTCGTAAAAACTTATGATCTCGCTTCGGTGTAGCTTGAATATAGCCACGAATAATTAAATCATTGTTAATTGCAGGGGCTTTTTCTTCTAGAGCTAGTTCACCAATTTTCCCAGCAATTTTCTCTTTTGCGACTTGTCTGAATAGTTCGGGTACAGGGCTAACAAGTTCATACAACAATTCCTTCTCAGTTTGTCCCCATAAATGAATAGTTTTATCTAAATAAAATTCTTGCCAATCTAAATCTGATTTGCCATCCTGTTTTGGTAGCGCTTTTAAAAACTTGCGGAACATGAAGAATCCGCCAATCCCCATTAATGAAATTAGCACTACTACCCAAAATAAGATAAACCATAAAAACCAACCTTCTAACGCCAATCCGTTCACCTCTTTACATTCGCTCTCTCTATTATAGAAGCTAGCACAGAAAAATTCATCCTAATTGTCCCTTTTTTGACAAGTCAATTGTATATATTATTGCATAAAACCATGGGAATTAGGGGGATTTTTAGTTTTCGTAGCTTTATAATACAAGTTAATAATCTATACTTTTTAATTTACCAAATTTCTTTTCTAATCTATATGCTGTACTTGTGGGGATTTTCAATGCATCCGCTGCACCTTTCACAGAGGCATCTGGATTATCCTTTAAGTATTGTTGCATTCGGTTATATTTACCTTGTGGATCTGCACCCGAACTAATGATTTTCGCTTTTTCGTATGGATTAGGGGCGATTGGAACACGGATATCCAACGGAATATTATTTGGTAATAAGCTGTTAAATATAATTTTGTCTTCATATACAGTGGCAGTAGGGAATAGATGTCCTATCATTTGCATTTGTTCAGACTTTTCTAAAAGGGTGTCAAATCGTTCTGCCACACCTAAATATTGCATAACAATATCGTAGTTGAATAAATTCGATTTAATTAAATCTTGTTTATTAGCTAGTTGATTGTGTCGTTGTTCATGTAATTCTAATTCATTTTCAAGCAATGTCTTTTGTGAGTTGAGAAGTTCTTTTGACCATTTACCATCAAGATACAGAGGAAGAAGACGGTCAATTTTGGCTTTGGCATCGCCCATTAATTTACGCAACATGTTAATTTCGTTTTCAATTTGTTGTAAGTCATCAGGACCGTATTCAATCTGTATATATTGTTTTGCTAAAGATTCCTCTTTTACAATATCTTTTAAAGCTTTGATTAAGTTTGATTCAACACGAATTGTATTAATGGCCTCTAACTGACAGTCGGAACGATGGGTAACATAAAAATGTAACCACTGACCCTTTACACCAGACATGCGAATAGCCATTTTTTTACCGCAATAAGCACACGTCATATCTACACGGCGCAACAACTGCGGTTCACCTTCAGGTCTACGACGATATTTACTTTTGCGTTTTTCGATTATTTTTTGATATTCTTCATCTGTACATAATCTTGGATAAACATTTTCGACTACTATTTTTTCTCCATTGGCGAATTTTTTTATCATCCGTCCGCAATAAACTTCACTGGTTAACTTATAAGATACAATTGAACTTAACCATGAGTTTCCGTTAGGAGTTTTAGTAATCTTATTTAACGCCGCGGCGATTGCTTCATCGCCCATGTTTTTCTCCATATACGCTTCTTTCATAAAGAGATAAACCCAAGCCCATTTTTCATTTAATGTATAAGTTCCTGTGCTTTTATCGTAAAGGTATTCAGATGGAGTAACCCCCCAACCTTTACCTTCACGCGTACGTTGCCTTTTACCACGCATCATGCGACGTACAATAGCTCGTTTCTCTCGTTGAGCTATTAAGTTTTTTAAATCAGAGATGAATTCATCATCTTCGTTTTTAAGGTCTACAATAGATCCAGGTTCAGCAATCTTTACACCATTGTCTCGTAAGACGTCTTTAAGAAATTCCCAATTAAGTGTATCAAGACGGCTTAATCTGTCTTGGTCAACACATAGAACTACATCTACAGAGTTTTCTTCAACAAAATCCATTAAAGCATTAAGACCTTCTTTATCGAGTTTCCCGCCACTATCCACGTCTTTAAATTCCGCAACAATCTCCCAACCTTGACTATTTGCATATCTGGTGAGTTCTTCTTTTTGCGCTTTTAAACTATATCTATCTTCTTGAAGCTTTGTGGAAACACGATAATATATTATAGTTTTCATCCTATTTCTCCTTATAATTTTCATTTTGCCAATTCGAATGATAAATACCTTTAATGTAAAAGTATGCCTGCTTTAGGGTAAAATTTTTTTACCATCTATGCTTTTTAAAGATAGCAGCTCGATTGGAACTCCTTTTTCTTCAATTGCATCATAGATGGTAAAACCTGAATAACATTGATCTTTGAATAATTCATCTGGTAATAATAACTCAACAGCAAATGTATTAGCCTCTATTTCAATTTTGTCAGTAGAAAACAACGTATTTTTCTTTAGAAACGCAGTATTCGCTTCGGGGTGTTGAACAGCGTGTCCGAGTTCATGGGCCCCAGTTAACAATTGTTTTTCTAATGGTAAATTCTCATTGATGTGAATTACTTTTGTACGGTGAGATCTACTATAATAGCCGTATATCGAACCTAATGGCTCGAAAACAACAACTATACCTAGTAGATCAGCCAACTTAAAAGGATCACTTGTATCGTATTTTTCAACTAACTGCGCTACAATCTTTTTAATATCCACCAAAAACACCACCGTACTTTAATCTCTATATTTTTTAGGTGTAAACTTTTGCTTCGCCATACGTTTAGTTAATCGTAAAGTATTTTCCCAAGAAGCAATTAACAATTCTCTATCTTCTGCATCCAATTCATCTAAAATTCTTCCATCAAAAGCAGCGAATGCATTATCTACGTCATCGCCATCGATTATTTTCTTAAGTTCAGTTTGAATAGCCAGTTCATCTTTGTCAGTTAAATCGTAGTAACGTTTCTTATCAGTACGTCCGAGTAAATAGTCTACGGAAACATTAAAGAAATCTGCTACTTTCTCTAGGTTAGCACCGTTAGGGACTTTCTTTTTCCAACCATAAAGAGAGTTTTTTCCAAAATCCAATTTTTCTTCTAATTCTACAATAGAAATTTTTTGTTCTTCACAAAGTTTTTTTAACCTATCAAATGAAGTCATATCAACCATCCTCAAGGCTTATGGATAGAAGATATTAGTCTTTTAACTAAATTTGTTTGACTTTTAGTTCTAAGACTAATATACTTTGTTCATAAGCTAATTTATTGGCTAAAAAGACAATAAAAAATACGACCTATTTATAAACATTTTTCGTTGGGGAACGGTTTAAATGTTGGTTTAAAGGCTTTTAAAAGTCTTATTTAGCTATGTCTACATTCTATATTAAAGACTAAAAATAGTCAACGAAATTAGCTAATAATTTAGCTTATTATTTGATAATTCGGAAAAGGGCTGTGATACCGAGACAATGACGGTATAGTATTCGAACTTATAGCTTATGTGACGGTAGCAACGTCAGTATGAATGAGTAGGAGGTTATTAAATAATGGATTTAATCAAAACATCACAAAATGACACAGGTGAAATTATCGTTAGTGGTCGTGAACTTCATGAGTTTTTGGAAGTGAGTTCAAATTATACAACTTGGTTTAAACGTATGTGTGAGTACGGTTTTGTGGAAGGCGTAGACTTTATTCCGTTTTCGGAAGAAAGCACAGGAGGTAGACCATCCCAAGACCACGCTTTAAAAATCGACATGGCAAAAGAAATATCCATGATACAACGCAATGAAAAAGGTAAACAAGCTCGACAATATTTCATTGAGGTGGAAAAGCAATTTAAACAATCACCGCAAATCAGTAGCTTAGAAGTTGCACTACAAGCGGCATTACAACATGAAAAAGCTATCAAAGAAATCAAAACTGATGTGGATTACCTAAAAGGTAGTATGCGAATTGACTCGTTACAACAACAAAATATACAGCGAGCTGCTAATCAATCTGTTGTACAGGCACTTGGTGGTAAAGGTTCGGTAGCCTACACGCAGATTAATAGAAAAGTATTTTCAGCATTTTGGAATGAGTTTAAACAGCATTTTAAGGTGCCTAGATACGGCGATATTCCAAAAGTTAAACAAGATGAAGCATTACATTTCATTAAATTATGGAGGCCTTCCACATCATTGCAAATGGAAATTGACGGTTGTAATAGTCAAATGACATTCGAGTGAGGTAGTTGCAAGAAAGGAGATTTAAATATGTCAGAAGATTTAGGGGTTCAAGTTCGCTCTGAATTATTTAAAAGAAAGATGAGTCAAACGGAATTAGCTAAAATGGTCGGTATTTCAAATGCTTACCTATCAGATATTATTCGTGGGCGTAAAGATGGTCCGAAGGCTCAGGAACACATAAAGCATATTCGTAAAATTTTATCCATTTAAAACTTTAGGAGCGATATTCAATGGCAACAAATTCTTTTCCAATCGATCCAGAGAGGGTGCGCCAAAATGCGTACTTACCTGTAAAGCTATCTGAACTATCTAAGACAAATCCAGAAAAAGCGCTGGAGCTTTTACAGGCTTGGGGTGACGGCACGAAAACTATAAAAAGACTGTGGGATGAAGTCATTCAATATGTGGGTGATACTATCCATACTTCATAGGAAGGTGATAATAATTGAAAATCCAACCAAAACAATGGCTGACACTATCGTTTGAGGTTAAGAAGGATTTGATTAAAAAGGCAATGGAAAAGACAGTAGCAGCACGTCAAAAATAAATCTATCAATCTATCGGGGGAATCAATATGAAAGCAGTATTAAATGTTAAAGGTACGAAGTTGTCAGTTCTATCAATTAATTATCATTGTGATGAATTGTTCTATGTTCGCACTGTGGATGAAAACGGGAATGAAGGTCTATTCCACGATGAAAAAACAGCTCAACATGTAACGGGTGTGAAGTTAATTGATTTGAAAACTGCACTTGAATTCCCTGACCACGAAGCAAGAATTGTGGAAGAACGGGCCAAACTCATTTCGCATCTTGAAGAAATGCAAAAAGAGGAGAACAACAAGCTCTTAGACATCGCAATAGATGCAATGGAAGGTGAACCAGACTTACCATTCGACAACCATCTATCAATCAAGCAAAAAGAGTACAAGCTTTTGCAACAACGTATATTCGGCATTATTGATGCAGTAGAAGAAGTCAAAGCATACACGGAAGGATTCTACGCAAATGCCGATGATCCAGCAGTTGAAGCGTAATCCCATTAATGACCAATTACAGGTCTAGTTAAAGGGATAGAGGGGCAAGCTGAAAATGGTTGCTTTGATTATACGTATTACCATTCAACAGATAAACAGATTGAATCAATATTCAAAGATGTATTAATGGAAAACGGAGGTGAAAATATATGACTGAAGATATCTATTACGCAATTAAACGTGCTGCAATGTTAATGGCAATTAAAGAGGGTTTGCTAGTAAGTGAAGGTGGAACTTTGCTAAATAAAAGCACAGTTGAATTAGTTAGTGAAATCGAAGAAGTGAATCGACAACATTTAATTGATACTGCGCTTGCTACCGGAAATCGTGAACTATTTATGCAATTAACTAATTAGGAGGAGAAAATGTATGAAATCAACAGGTATCGTTCGTAAAGTCGATGAATTAGGTCGTGTAGTAATTCCAATCGAACTTCGCCGCACGCTAGGCATAGCTGAAAAAGACGCACTAGAAATCTATGTGGATGATGATAAAATCATCTTAAAAAAATATATGCCTAATATGACATGTGCAGTTACTGGAGAAGTATCTGAATCTAATTATAGATTACTAGGCGGTAAATTAATTCTCAGTCCAAAGGGTGCTACAAAGCTCATCAATGAGATTGAGTCGAAGTAGGTGATTACATGCGTATAGGATACACACACGCAGAGTACGACCGTGAAAGTGAATATCATCAAGACATCGAAGATGCACAGAATGCCCAAATCGAGGCACAAAAAAACTCGCAATCGACGGCAATCGAGAGCGAGCGAATATTGAATGACACTGGTATTTTACCACAGGAGGATGCGAAATGACAAAGTTTAATGTTGGGGATAAGGTTCGATTCATCGAGGATTATATGGATTACAAAAAAGGGGACATCGTAGAAGTTACAGGTTTTTGGAGTGAAGGTATCAATTATATTGGTAAAGGAAAATCAATAGGTTGTTATTTTAACCGTGTTGAATTAGCAGAATCAAAACCTACCAAAAACCAACGCATCACAGCACTTGAGAAAGAAGTATCTGAATTAAAGCTAATCGTACATGAATTACGTGGTCGTCAAGATATTGATTTTTCACCACTTTGTGAGCCTTCCACAACTAATAATGTGGAGGACATCATCGAATTTGAAGGTGCTAAATATCGCAAGGTTGATCGTTTAGCAGAGGTTGGGGATGTAGTCGTATTTAATTCAAAAATGTGTCCTAATAACGCAAATATGAATGAGCCTTATATCGTTAATCGCGAAACATCTCATGGAGTGGGACATTATGACGGAACTACAGTATGCGACGTGAAATTTGTGATTTATGATAATGGTCGCTCAACTAAAACAGTAGACGTCTACGAATTAATTGTGGAAGACAAATCAAAAATTCGAGGCATCACAATTGAAATAGATAAACCATTATCACCAAATGAACAACGTGCTCAGATTATTGAGGATGCGAAGAAGTTTGTTGAGGAAAATAGCGAGGGCTTTACATTCGATTTATCAGTAGAAAATGCAATCACAACATTCCGTCAAAAATGGTCTAGCGGCAAAGTTGATATACAATTCGGTGCAGCTTACCGCAACCCATCCGACGTATTCAATGATCATATCGGTAAAGCTATCGCATTAGGTAGAGCGTTAAATCTTGATGTGAGTAAGTTTGAACAGGCGGTACAGCCTACAAAAGCTGTTTATGGAATGATTGTCGAACAATATAAAACAAAAGGTGCGTACCGAGAAGTTGCACCGGATTTTATTCAATTTAAAACATGTCAATTAGAATCAGATACAGCTAAGTATGGAAGAATCATCAACGATACAAACGCTATTTATGGAGGTGTTGAATAAATGGCTACTCTTTACGAATTAACTGACCAATACAAAATGCTTCAAAATTTCATCGAAGAAAATGATGTAGAAGGTTTTGAACTAGCACTCTCTCAAATTCAAGGCGAAATCGGTGAGAAACTAGAGGGATATGCAATGGTGCTTAAAAATATCGAATCAGATATTGCTGGTATCAAAGCTGAAGAAAAACGTTTAGCAGATCGTCGTAAGGCTACTGAAAGTAATCTTGCTCGTATTAAATCAAATATGACAGATGCCTTATTAACTGTGGAAGGCAACCGAGTGAAAACCGAAAAATTCACATTCAGTTTCCGTAAATCTACATCAGTACAAATTGAGAACGATGCCACTATCCCTCCACAATTTATTAAGGTGGAGAAAACAATTAGTCGTTCTGAATTAGCAAAAGCACTTAAAGCAGGTGAGCAAATAGAAGGTGCTCAACTTGTTGAAAATCAATCGTTAAGCATTCGATAGGGGGATATAACTTGAAGAAATTACTCAATCAAAAAGAGCAGCACTACGCTGATACACGTGAAGAAGCAGAAGAAATCGTAATTGCTGCTAAAGAAAATGAAGCACTTATCATGAATAAAATCAGCGAGAAATATAACAAATACGGTCAGTATTTCCTTGTTGATTTAACTTATCAATACGGCACACCTAAAGAGGTTATGGAAGGTAAGCCGGATGATGCACCAGATGGTCAAATGAGCATTGAAGAAGTGGATGCTGCTGATGAAGATTTACCGGAATTCGAAGATCCATTCGCGGAGAAAAAAGATGTCCCCGATGAGGACTTGCCATATTAAAAGATTAGGAGTGTGGAAGGCATGCAATTAACAAACGGCGCTGATATCACTAGGAGTCAAAAAGCCAAAATAATTATGTATTCAAAGCCTGGTGACGGTAAAACAACCGTTGCTGGACTTTTACCAGGAAAAACTTTAGTGCTTGATATAGATGGTACAAGTCAGGTATTAGAAGGTTATTCAAATGTAGATGTAGCTAAAATTGACGGTGAAAAACCGCACGAAAGTATTCTTCAGTTTTACGCATTAGCAAAAGCTAATATTCAAAATTACGATAATATTTTCGTTGATAATTTAACGCATTATCAAAAGTTGTGGCTGCTCAATAAAGGCGAAAACACAAAAAGTGGAATGCCTGAACTGAAAGATTACGCATTGCTAGATAACCATCTTTTGAAATTAGTAGAAACATTCAATGGATTAGATGCGAATGTAATTTTCACAGCATGGGAAACAACACGATCCATCACCCATGATGATGGTCAACAATACAATCAATTTGTTCCTGATATTCGAGAAAAAATTGTTAATCACATCATGGGCATTGAACATGTTGTGGCGAGGTTGGTTAAAAAAGCAGATGGTAAACGTGGTTTCATGCTTGAAGGTAACCAAAGTATTTTTGCTAAAAATCATCTAGATAATCGTAAAGGTTGTTTACAAGAAGAATTATTAAATGTCGGCAGTATGCCTTCCACAGATAACAAGGGGGAAAAATAATTATGTCATTTAAAATTAATTTCGATTCAGAAAACGTTTCATCAGGTGAATTTCAATTAGTAGCAGAGGGTAAATACGAAGCTTCTATTATCAATACAGAGGCCAAAGAGTGGCAAGGTCAATATTCAATCGGGTTTGATGTTGAAATTCGCTCAGACGTTGAACAAAAGCACCAAGGGGCAAAAGTTCTTTATAACACACTTTATTTAAGTAGTGCTAACCCTGAATACGCTGAAAATACGGAAAAGAAAAGAAATTCATTCTTAGTAGCTTGCGGTTATAGCGGTAAGCAAAGTCTTGATTTAAATGAAGTAGTTAAAAATATTATTGGGAAATCTGTACTGGTGTATATCAAGCATGTGGAGGATAAAAACGATAAGGAGCGTAAATATCCACGCGTTACATTTGTAGCTGAATCAAAAGTGAATCCACCTCAATCAACTGGACCATCAATCGTTGTTGGTGAAGATGATCTTCCATTTTAATTAAAATTTCATAGAGAGGTCTGTTTTTAGCGGACTTCTCTATTTTTATACCTAAAAACAGTAAACGAAGGTGATTTTTATGGCTAGGTTAAAGTCGATAAGGATAAGCGCAATCAATTGGAATGCACAGTTCGAAGATGTAGATGGGAGCTATTATGACTATGTCACTTCACTGTATTCCACTAATAAAGAGAGTCACATAAAAATTATCGAAGAACTGCACTACAAAGGTTGGAGTTCAATTGAAACTTCTAGCAATGATATATCAATACTCGAAAAAGATAGGCATGTTATTCGAGTGTCGAAGATATGGGAGTAAAAATAAAAGGCATCAGTGAATGAAGGTGAAAACGTGAAAGCACCAATTAATTTTAATGAAATACCGTCAGAATTACGGCTTTTACCTCAATGGATCCTGTGGAAGGCAGAAGAAAAAGGTGGGCGTTATACAAAAATCCCATATCAAGTAGATGGGAATGAAGCTAGGAGTAACGACCGTCGTACATGGTCTACGTTTGCAACAGCAGCTAAGTTTTATACGGAGTCAAATGCAGATGGTGTCGGTTTTGTATTCAGTAGACAAGATAACTATATAGGTGTGGACATAGATAAATGTGTTACGTACAGCGCTGATGATACAGAAAAAACGAATCCTATAATAAACACTTTTGCTAAAGAAATTATAGATACATTAGACAGCTACACAGAGTTTAGTGTGAGTGGTACAGGCGTTCATATCATTATCAAAGGTAGCCTTCCACAGTCTGTGGTGGGTACTGGACGTAAAAATGCAAAGCATGGATTGGAGATATACCAATACGGACGCTATTTTACGATGACAGGCAACCGGGAAAATTCTAACGAAATTTATGATCGTACAGATGAATTAGCGGAGATATTTGAAAAGTATTTCGACGATAGCGACGTGCAAGGGCGTGTAAATTTAGCGGAGTTTGAAAAAGATGAAATCAAACTATCAAACGATGCACTTTGGGAGAAAATGTTCCGCAGTAAAAACGGCGATGAAATACGTTCGTTGTATAACGGTAATTTAATAAACGATGACCATTCTTCTAGTGATTTATCGCTAGCCAATCATCTTGCATTCTGGACAGGTAAAAGCGCTTCGAGAATGGATTCGATGTTTAGAGAAACATCCCTGATGCGCGATAAATGGGACAGAATCCATTTTAGTGATACAGGTGAGACATATGGAGAAAGAACGATTGCAGAAGCTATTTCATCCACTACTACAACTGTGTTGGACCACAAGCATGAAGAAGAATATGCGGAGTTTAACATTGACTTCCACAGTGATGCGGTGGCAGCGGATGAAGTGGAGAAGCCTAAAAAGAAATTCCGGTTAAATGAATTAGGTAACGCCGAACGTATCGCATACGAATATGGCCATGTTATCCGATTTGTTGGGGATACAGGACATTGGTATTTGTGGGACGGTAAACGGTGGAAAGTTGACCGAGCGATGCAGATTGAGCGTATAGCAAATAAAGTTTTACGTGAGCTCGAGAAATCAGAAAACGAATTAGAAGTAAAATGGGCGCGTAGTTGCGGAAAAAGAAATATCCGTATGAATAGCATTAAAGATTTAATGCCGTTAGTACCAGCTGAACGTGAAGAGTTTGACCGCCATAAATATTTATTCAACGTAGATAACGGAATTATTAATTTACGCGATGGCAAGCTGCAGCAACATGATCGTGAGTTGCGATTATCAAAAATATCAAATGTTCCTTTTGATGAAAAAGCTACATGTCCAACATGGCTAAACTTCCTGGATCAAATTTTTAAAAGTGATAAAGATTTGATTGAATACATGCAACGTTTAATCGGTTATTCATTAACTGGTGATATTTCCGAGCAGGGTATGTATTTCCTTGTGGGTGGTGGTTCCAATGGTAAATCGACATTTGTAAATACAGTTAAAAATTTAATGGGTGATTACGGATTGCAAACTAAATCAGATACGTTCATCAAGAAAAAAGATCAAGGTGCAAATAATGATATTGCAAGGTTGGCCAGCGCGAGATTTGTTTCGGCGGTTGAATCGGAGGAAGGCGAGAAATTACAAGAATCACTTGTAAAAACAATTACAGGTGGAGAGCCAATTCTTGCTCGATTCTTAAGACAAGAATTCTTTGAATTTATTCCAGAGTTTAAAGTTTTCTTTACAACAAACCACAAACCAATTATCGGTGGTGTGGACGAAGGTATATGGCGAAGAGTCAAAATTATTCCATTTATTTTGAATTTAAAACCGCATGAACGCGATAAAAAGCTCGAAGAAAAGTTGTCGCTCGAAATGTCTGGGATTCTAAATTGGGCAATCGAAGGTTGTTTGAAGTGGCAGCAGTCAGGGTTAAAAGAGCCGAAAGTGGTAGTGGATGCAACAGGAAATTACAAAGAGGAAATGGATATTTTAGCACCATTCCTTGATGAAATTTGTTATACGGATGAACCGAAAAACGAAGCGATCCGAATTGAAGCGAAGGAATTATACAGTGTCTATGACAGTTGGTGCTTTAAATCAGGAGAACGTCGAATTGGAAATCGGTCGTTTTATCGAATGTTGGAAACAAAAGGTTTCGGAAAAACCAAAGGTACTGGAAATAAAACATTTTTGACAGGAATTACCTTAAATGAACGAAAACCAGTTACCAAAGTGGTTACTGAAAACGTAGAAACAGGTGGTTTCAAGCTCTCTTACTAACCATTTTGATTGTTGAATAACTTTCAATAACTTTTTCGAAAATCAGTAATAACAAGGGTTCAAGAATTGTTTTTTACTACTTTAGTTATTTTAGTTATTTGTTTTTAGGTTAATTAAAAAAATAAAAAAATATATAAAGATATATATAGAGCAGTAATACCCAAAACGGATAACGAAATTAACTGTATTCTTTCAAACCCTTGTGGCTGTAAGGGTGAAGGGGTTTATTGTTTAATAACTTCCGTTAACTATTGGCTTTTTTCAACAACCTTTGATAACGAGGTGATAGATTGCAAGTTTTAAAAGTATTAAGCGGAATTTGGAAATCGGGTGCGGAAATGAATTTATTACCGACTGATGAAATTGAATTGAAATACAACGATCGTGTACCAGCTGAAATTATGAGTGCTGCTGAAAAAGTATTTCCGGAAATAGAAAAATGGTTTGCTAGTTGGAAAGATGCTTCACCTGTAAATATTACAATTCGAAAAATGGTGCATCAAGCTTGTGGATGGCAAGACAATCCAAAGCTGAATGAATGGATATGTACGGACAGCGAATCGCTAACATTATTCATCCAATGGCAAGAATCATTAGCCAAGAACGGATGGGACGATATCTATTCAGACTATCGACAATTTGAAAATGATGAATCAAATGTAATGAAACAAAAAATATACGAACGAGCTATTTTATACGCTAATCAAAATAAGTGATTTGCAGTCGATTCTAGGGGTTTCGGTTCGAGAGTGATAAACGTATCGGTTTGGTATTTATCTCTTGTTAAACGGAGCGATAGATAGGCAAAAGCCACATAGGAGGTTAAGAGAATGAGAGAGATTGAGATTCGAGGGTATGCAGTTGAAGAACTAGTTGGTGACCAATGGGTTTATGGCACAGGAGTTCACACAACCAAATTTACAAAGGAATTCGCCGAAGAAGTAGGCAAGCCTGGTGAAACATTTATTTTTACCGAAAGTGGTTGGATTGAAGTTTATCCAGAAAGTGTTGGCGAATACACAGGCTTAAAAGACAAAAACAGCAAGGTGATTTACGAGGGGGATGTTGTAAAAGTTGAAATACCTGTTGTTTCAGTTAACGAGGATTTCATAGGCCAAGTGAAAATGTTCGAAGGTCGTTGGTGGGTTGATAATGGACATGACGCAATTCCATTATGGTCAGAGGTAAATGAAATTGCTGTATTAGGAAACATTTACGAAAATCCTGAATTGCTAGGTGGTGCTGATGAATGAAAACAATTTTTATCCTTATGAGTTTAGTTCATTTAGGAGTAGCGATTTTTGTTTTATTCGACTATCAACCTAGCAAGTTCGAAATGTTTTGCGCTTATATGATATGCGCACTCACATTTTTCACACGTGTGATTGAAGGTGATACTCAATGATACATTACGCTTACACCGATACGGAATTAAACAAAATCCTAAAAACACTCACAATTGTGGTGGATACGCGTGAACAAGTAAATGGTCATATCCTTGAATATTTACGCAGCAAGGATGTGCCAATCAAATTAAAAAAACTCGATACTGGCGATTACACGGCAATGATTCCTAAAAATGAAGAATTGGGCATCCAACGTGATATTTATTTAAACAGCCGAGTTGAGCGTAAAGCTAGTGTAGATGAGATTGTAGGCAACCTTGGAAAAGACGAACGTACACGCTTTGAAAATGAATTAATAAGGTCACAAAGCGCACCATTCACTTTGCTTTTAGAAGATCCAGAGGGCTACAAAAAAATACTAAACGGAACCTATAGAAGTAAATACGACCCACTTGCATTACTTGGCTCGTTGAATACTTTCAAGGCTCGTTACGGCTTTGAAATTGTCTACTTAGACAATAAGTTTAGTGGGAATTTTATTTACTATCACTTTTTCTATCAGATGAAAAACTACTTGAAACGGGGTGCTTTTTGATGAAACCGAATAAATTAAATGCATTCATGTACGCATTAATGAAAGAGGCTCGACGCGATTCTTTGATGGATTTCATTGAGGATTGGGGAATTAGCGAAGAAGAATATTATGAAATCGAAACCTGGTTCAAAAATGAACTAGATATCAAATTATAAGGGATATCCAGTGTATGAACATGCGCAATGGGATTCCTATTGTTCAGTCGGTGAAGAATACAGGTCGTCCACAGAATAGATTGTGGAAGGCGATCACAAATCCTTATACACGCTATATCGAAATGGCAATAATCGTTAATGGATGTGAAGCGAGCGTCGTTATGCCATATAAACATAAATGGGTGCAGCAGTACACGAATGAAGGTTGGCACACAAAGAAAGTGTGGGATAAATGATGGATATTCAAATGCGTAAAATGCGTATTGAAATATTAGATAAGATTGATGCGCTCACACCGAAATGTAAATGCCAATCAGCAGAAGATGCTGAAAATTGCTCTAACTGTAAGTTGATAAATCAATTGGGTCAAGTGTTGAAAGAATTACTTAGACCACGCAACAAGAAGCTTATGAAAGACCACGATTATCCTGAGAACAAAAAGAAACCAGCTGTAGTATGGACTAAAGAAATGGTTAAAATCATCGAAGAGAATGCACATAAATACACCTACAAAGAATTAGCTGAAATTTTGAAAGTACCGGAAAAATCTTTGCGTACTAAGTGCAGTGATTTAGGTTTCAAGTGTAAGAAACTATCGGTCAAATACAAGTATTACGAAAATGATATTTTAATCGCAACAGGTTTCATTCCAGAAATAGCAAAAATAACAGGACTTAACGATTCAACATTACGCAATTATGCAATGGGTAGACGTTTAAGTACTGGTAGAAGGATGGAGAAAATTAATGAACATAAATGAATATCAATTTAAATCAAGACGCACATTTCCGTTTCAAGGTAGACCTAAAAATTATACGGAAATGAATTGGTTGTTATCAAACTACTCACTAGGACTTATTGGCGAAGCTGTTGAAGTGTTTGAATGTTATATGAAAGGTATAGTTTTCGAAAAGGATCTAGAAGAATTTATCCTAGAGCTTGGTGACGTTACACATTACGCTGCAGGTTTAGCATCTATCTATCAATTGAAGTTACCGACTGAATATCCGACTCCGAACGGTAAAGTTGAAGAATGGATATCACAATTACTTATCAACTGCAAAGAAATTTCGGAATTCACTAAAAAGGATGTATATGATCGCAAGGAAGTTATTTTCCCTCACGAATCACTGAACGAAGTGTTCGTTCTATGTGCAGCTATTGCTAAACATTATGGTTACGAATACGGACAAGTTATGCAAATGAATATTGATAAATTGAAAATTCGTCGTCCGGAGGCAATTAATGCTGAGGATAGTAAAAAGCGTGTAGATACGGTGTAGTAGATAAAAAATGTGCAGTAACAGAAAGGGAGAGATAAAAATGAACACAAGAGAAGCATTTAAAGTATTTATCAGACATCAATTGAGTGTTATGAAAGACGAAGGAAAGATTGATTTAACAGCAGAGGAAATAGAAAAATTCGCTAACGGCATTGAAAATGATGATGTGTTTTACAACCAATTAGGTGATTTCTTAGCAGATTATATTGATACTTTCGCAACTAACTATGGCATCGCTAATGAATTTTGATTGCTGAACAATATGAGTAAGTGGTGATTCAATGGCAACTGAATACGCACTGTACAAAGGTGATGAACTGTTATCAATCGGCTCAATCAGAAAGTTAGCTGAAGAATTTAAAGTCGGTGAAAGAACGATCAAATTTTATATGACACCAACTTATCAAAAGCGTACTAGCGAACGTAAAGGCAGACGATTAGTGAAGTTAAGTGAGGATTAATATATGTAAAAGGGTCACTCTCATTAAAAGTGACCCAATCTATCAAACCAGGAGAGGTTTTCGTAAAGTTAAATCACTTTACACTATATATTATGATTTGAAAGTGAACGTGATTAGCCGAGTGCCTGTGATATAGATCAATAATAAAAAGTCGTAGTATGTGACGATGCTACAGCTTAATTTTAAGGAAATCAATATACAAGGTAGGTGCTGCACATGTACGAATGGTTGCGTGATTACCAAGAGATAGAAGATACTATTGCTCGTTTAGAATTCAATCTTGAACGTTCTCAACGTGAATTAAAGCGATGGGTTGAAGGTGATCTAGCAGGCGTTAAACTAACTGCTGAATCAGATGGCGCCAAACTTGAAGAACGCATTGAACGTATAGAAAAAGAATTAGCCATACAAAAAGAAGAACGCTCCAACTTCATTACCTTAATCACGCAATTCAAAGGCATTGAGCATAAGATAATAAAAATGAAGTATGTGGATGGCATGACACTTGAAGAGATAGCAGAAGAATTAAATTATAGTTCTTCTTATATTTATCGAAAACATTCAGAGATAACGAAGATGATTAAATTTGCACATCAGATTAGATTAGCAATATACGATTAACCTACACAAAACTTGCAGCAAGTAGTGGCTATGTAAGCTATTGAAATTCCGTTATATGATGGTAATGTCAAAAAGCGCACGGAAATGCGTACAATAAATTTCCTTACAATAATAAGTCGTTCGCTTGTACGACCACCTACAAACAAGCGTGAGAGGCTACTAGTTATGGGTAGTCTCTTTTTATATCAAAATTATATTACACAGTTAATCCTTTCCAGTCTATGATGTAGGTGGACGGGAGGTGCAGAGTATGGGAACTAAAGTATTAACAAACGAAGAAAATAGAAGTAATTTCCTTAGAGCTAAAAAAGAAATTGAATTCGAATTAGAAATTTTAAAAGACGACTATAAAGACGACGAAAAAACTTATCGTTCCTTGAAGAACATCGAAAGAAAAGTAACTGAATTAATGGCGTTTAGAGATTTCAAATAATACAGAAAGTCGCACTCACTACGAGTTGCGGCTTTTTATTATATCAAAAATATATTACATACTCTTACTTCCTTTCCACATACAATTATTGTGGATGGGAGGTGGATGGTATATCTAATAGGGGATTAGAGTTAGAAATCATTTACGAAATTATATCGGAGAATGAAAAGCATATCAAAAAGTTTGAAGAACAACTAGAACAAAGGAAAGCGAATAAAGAGCCGGAAGAGGGTAATCATTTCTTGGAAGGCATTATCTGTGGTATTCAAGGCGTAAATACCATACTAAAGAATTCGATTGTTAAATATTAATACACACGAAGTCGCGTTCATTCGAGCGTGGCTTTTTCTTATGCCTTGAATACTGCATATCCTATCGACCATCAAGTAATCGTAGGCGTTAATCGCGGGGTGTGAATAGGGTGTGCGGTCTTGAAGATATAAAGTCGAAAGCTGAAACAGACTATAAAAGCTAATGAGCAAATCATCATGAATTGTGGAGGGCGAACGAATGGAGATTACAGAAAAACTTATTCCGTTAATCGAAAAAGCATTAGGGTTTGAATTGTATGAATGGCAAAGAGCTTATCTATTGAACCAACCACATAAAGTTCCGACAGGTCGTGCAGTAGGTTATACAACAACTTACATTGTGAAATTACTATTGACTAACGATAGATTGATAGACATTAAGAAAGACGTTCGTCGCTATCAAGACTATACAGCCAGTGGACATTATTCATCTTTCTTCAGACACGAAATGAGAATGATTGATGACAAACTTACATCGGTAGGGTTAGTAACTCAATCGGTAAAACCTAAGAAAGTCATAGGTGATGTAGGTGGCATCGAAGTGAAGCTCGACACACAGAAGTTGCAACAGAAGTTACGAGCAATCGCTAAACATACAGAAGCATTAGCTGTTGAGTTGGATGCGATCGATAATGCATGGCAATGTGATTGCGGCTGTGATGAAAAGGAAGAAATCTTAATAGATAACGAAACGTTATTTGTCGCTTGCTTTAAGTGCGGTAAACCGATTGAAGATGATGAACTACCAACACGATTGGAAGGTTCGGATTAATGAACTTCTACAAATCAAAAGCATGGCGAGGTAAACGAACCAAAGTATTACGCCGTGATGAATACACATGCCAAGAATGTAAACGATACGGCAAGAGCCGAACAGCAACGACAGTGCATCACGTTAATCCATTGGAGTCATATCCGCAGTGGCGCTTGGAATCCTGGAACCTATTAAGCTTATGCAGCACATGCCATGAGAAAATGCATGACCGCACAGCAGACGTTCTCACAACGTTAGGAGAGTATTGGCGAGAAAGGGTATCAAAGGTATCCCCCCGCCTTTAAAGTCTCTTAAATTGAAACAGGAGGACCGAGGGGGTGGACTATTTCCAATAGAGCGCTGGAAATAATTTAAGAAAGGGGGTGTGGCGACCAAGTGAAAAAACAACTACGAGAAACAGTGATTGAAAACATGAAGCATCTAGGGGTATATCGCGAAGATTTTGAGCATACGATTGACGTCTATGTCGATATGCTTGTGCAGTATAAGATGTTTGAGCAGCAGTTTGCTGATTCAGGTTACAAACTTACGGACTCTCATACAAATAAAGCTGGCGCCACAAACGAACGAAAAGCCCCGATTTACATGGCTATGGAAGCTTTGAGGAAAGATCTCGCTAAATACTCGGACTTACTTTGTTTGAATCCTAGAGCATATGAGCGTGTGAAGAAACCAGAGGTACCAGTGCGTAAGAAGGAAGAAGAAAAACCGAAATCGAAATTGATTCAAGCATTGAGTGATTCGTCATGAGTGAATTTAAGAATTACGATCTAGTAATGCGCTTTGCCCTATCAATTGTGGAGGGAACCAAGCCGGCCAACAAGGAGCAGATTCAAGGATGCGAACGTTTTTTACGTGATTTAGAAAATCCAGCCTATGAGTTTAATCCAAAGGACGCAGAATTCGTTATAGGCATTATTGAAAAAACATTCGTACATGCTCAAGGCGAGCGATTAGACGGCACACCATTACGCGGTGAGCCTTTTTTATTGGAGCCATTTCATAAATACCAAGTTTATAATTTGCTAGGTTTCTTTCATGCCGGTACTGAAATTCGTCGGTTTAAAGAGGCCTTTATTTATATCCCGCGTAAAAACATTAAGACATCATTTGCGGCAGCATTAGCGTGGGCGCTTGGAATACTCAATCGTCGTTCGGGTTCAAAAGTATACATCGTTGCAGCAGCATTAAAACAAGCGCTCGAAAGTTTCAATTTCATCAATTTTAATTTAAATCAAATGGGTGAGAGAGATAATTTCCGAGTGATTGATAATAACCAGGAGCACAGTATCAGCGGTGATCTTGGTGACGGTTCATTGTACATTCAAGCATTAGCGGCCAATCCAGATAAGCAAGACTCATTGAACTGTAATATTGGAATTGCTGATGAAATGCACGCCTATAAATCACCGAAACAATACAACATTATTAAAGAAGCAATGAAGGCTTATACGAATAAGTTGATGATTGGGATTACAACGGCAGGCGATAACATGAGTTCGTTCTGTTACCAACGTTTACAGTATTGCAAAAAGATTTTGGACGGCACAGTAGTTGATGAACAGTATTTCGTTTTCATTGCAAAAGCAGATGAAGATGAAAAAGGCGAAGTGGATTATACAAATCCGATAGAACACGAAAAAGCTAATCCTGCTTATGGCGTTTCTATTCGTCCACAAGACATGTTGAATGATGCATTACAGGCTCAAAATGATCCACAGCAACGAAAAGATTTCTTAGCAAAATCATTGAATATATATACTTCAGCAATCCGTGCTTATTTCAATGTCGATGAATTTAAAGCATCTGATAGTAAATATAAATGGACAATCGAAGAATTAGCAAAGTTACCTATCACTTGGTATGGTGGAGCCGATTTATCCAAGATGCATGACTTAACAGCAGCGGCACTTTACGGACATTATAAAGGTATTGATATTACCGTTACACATGCATGGTTCCCAATTGTGGCTGCTACCACGAAAGCTGAAGACGATGGCATACCGTTATTCGGTTGGAAAGATGATGGTTGGCTAACGATGTGTAATACACCGACGGTCAACTATTCAGACATTATCAATTGGTTCGTCAAGATGAAGCAGATTGGTTTCAAAATAAAAAAGGTTGGCTTCGATAGAAAGTTTGGCCGAGAGTTTTTCCTTGGTATGAAAAAGAAAGGCTTCAAAATCGTAGATCAACCACAATACTTCTATAAAAAATCAGAGGGTTTTCGTCGCTTGGAGAAACAAGCAAAAGACGGAAACCTTTATTATTTGCACTCGCAAGCGTTTGAGTATTGCGTGCAAAACGTATCAGCTGTCGAAAAGACAGATGACATGATCCAGTATGAAAAAGTAATGACTGAACAGCGCATTGATATTTTCGATGCTGCAGTATTTGCGGCCGTGCAGATGTTAGAAGATATGGACAAAGCATCAAGTGCTGGTCAGTGGTTGGAGAGTTAGCCTACTGCCACTTCATCAACTGTGGAAGGGGGGTGTGAAAATGCGAAATCCGTTCAAGAAGCGGTCAACGGTAGAAACAGAAGAAAAAAGCGTCATGCAAATCCCGTTTTCGTTTGGTGATGTCGATACAGTCGGTTACGTGAAGTTATCAGAGCATCCAGACGTTGTGATTGCGGTGAATAAAATAGCTGACCTGGTATCTAACATGACCATTCATTTAATGGAGAATACGGAGCAAGGTGATAAGCGAGTACGTAATGCACTATCGCGGAAAATCGATATTGAGCCACATCGTAATATGACTCGCAAAGGATGGTTGTACAAAATCGTTTCAGATTTGTTGTTACATGGTGATGGCAATTCTGTCGTCCACATTGGAGTTGATGCTGAAACAGGTTTAATTGATGATTTAACGCCATTTCAGATGCAAGCAGTCACCTTTAATGATGTTGATGGTAATTATGTTATCAACTACAACGGTAACGATTACAAGCCTGATGAAGTACTGCATTTCGTAATAAATCCGAATCCAAATTATCCGTACAAAGGAATGGGTTATCGAGTGGCATTGCGTGATATTGTGAAAAATTTAGCGCAGGCAAACAAAACGAAAAATAGTTTTATGAGTGGTAAGTACATGCCTTCATTAATTCTAGCCGTTGATGCAATGACAGATGAAATGGCTACAAAAGAAGGTCGTGACAACATCCTTAAAAAGTACGTTGATGAAACAGATGGCGGTAAACCATGGGTTGTGCCAGCTGATTTAATTAATGTGCATCAAGTGAAGCCTTTGTCATTGAAAGATATTGCGATCAATGAGGGTGTTGAACTGGATAAAAAAACAGTGGCCGGACTATTAGATGTCCCGGCTTTTTTCTTGGGCGTTGGCGAATTCAAAAAAGAAGAGTACAACAATTTTATTAATACTCGGATTTATGCAATTGGACAAATCATCTCGCAAACTTTAACGCGGGACTTACTTTACAATCCAAACTGGTTTTTCCGTTTAAACCCACGGAGCCTATTCTCTTATGATTTAACCGAAATGGTTACGGCAGGCACACAAATGGTAGACCGTAATGCAATGCGACGAAATGAATTACGTGATTGGGTCGGACTAGATCCAGATGCAGAAATGCAAGAGCTCATCATCTTAGAAAACTACATTCCGGCAGGGATGCTTGGCCAACAAAATAAATTGAAGGGTGGTGAAAATAGTGATTAAAAAACGTCACATGCATTTTACGTCAGAGCTGAAAACACGCTCGACAGAGAACGAAAATGAAGCTGTTATTGAAGGCTATTTTGTTGTGTATGACCAAGAGACTGAGTTGTGGCCAGGAGCATTTGAAGAAGTTGCACCAGGAGCATTTGAGGAAAGTTTACGTAGTGCCGACATCATGTGTTTAGACAATCACGACAGTCGTGTTGTGCTTGGTTCGCTAGGCAGTAAAACACTCGAATTAAAGTCTGACAATCACGGTTTATGGGGTCGCGCGGTTATCGATTTAGAGGATCCAAATGCAAAGAGTGCATATCGAAAAGTACAAACCGGGAAAGTACGAGGTTGTTCGTTTGGCTTCTACCCTACAAAAGAAGAACACATCCAACGTGATGATGGCACAGTCAAATGGCGTGTAACCGAAGCGGAATTGTTAGAGGTTTCGATTACGGCTTTTCCCGCCTATCCGCAAACCGACATTGCAGCGCGTCAAAAAGATGTCGAAGCAATGAAGAAACAAAAATTTGAGCAACGCAAAAAACAATTGAAGGAGCGATTATCCAATGGCTAATCCAGTATTAATCGGCGCTAAGCTGAACGTAAAACGTAACTCTTTATTAACTGTGGAGGGCAAACTAACGGAATTACTTGCAAAACGTAGTGAGCTTGAAGCGTCTATCGATGGCGTGGAAACAGAAGAAGATTTAACAGCAATTGAAGCAAGTGTAAAAGAAAATGATGATGCAATCGAAGTTGCAGAAGAAGAAAAAACTTCTTTAGAAGAAGAAATCGCAGGGCTTGAAAGCGAGCTCGAAGCTTCTAATCGAAAAAAACCAAAAGCAGGAGGTAAACGAAATATGCCAAATCAAACAGAAACACGCGAAGCAATCAATGCATTTGTTCGCGCAAAAGGTACTTTCCAAGAACGTGGAGATTTCACAACAGTAGAAGGTGGCGCGTTAATTCCAGAAGATTTAATGAAGCCGAAAAAAGAACTTGTAGATACTCTCGATTTAACACAGTACGTTCGTAGAGTGCCGGTAAATCGTGGTTCTGGTAAATACCCAATTATTAAAAAATCAAATGGTAAATTCGTAGCAGTTGCAGAATTAGCGGCTAATCCAAAACTTGCAACACCTACATTCGATGAAGTTACTTATGACATTGAAACGTACCGTGGCTATGTGCCTGTGTCACAAGAAGCTATCGATGATGCAGATTACGATATTTCAGGATTAATCGCAGATGATATTCGTGATCAAGATTTAAATACAAAAAATGCACAAATTGCAGCTATCTTAAAAACAGCACCAGCCAAAGCGGTAACAGGTTTAGATGGCATCGTTACGCTATTTAACACAGGCTTCAAAAATGTGTATACAGTAAAAGCTTTCATTTCATCTTCATTATTCAACGTGCTTGATTTACTAAAAGATAAAAACGGCCGTTACCTATTGCAAGATGATATTACGGTTGCTTCTGGTAAACGTATCAAAGGTAAAGAAGTTGTTGTCTTGGATGATGATGTAATTGGTGCAGCTGAAGGAGATTTAAAAGCGTTCATCGGTGATTCTTACGAATTCATCACATTATTTGACCGCAAACAAGCTTCTGTAAAATGGACTGACAATGACATCTACGGTCAATTATTAGCAGGCTTTGTACGCTTTGATGTGAAAGCAGTCGATACAGCAGCGGGTTACTATGTAACATTCACACCTGATGCTCCAACTCCTTAAAAATGAAAGGGTGTTAATTTATGAAATATCGTGTTATTAAAAGATTCAAAGATACTCACGACAAAAATCATATCTATGAAGTGGGGGACAAATACCCTCATAAAGGTAGAGTGGATAAAGAGAGAGTATTGTCGTTAACAACAGAAATGAACAACTGCGGTGAACCCTTCATAGCAGAAGTTGGTGAGGGCGATGTCTGAAGACTTTCTTGCTATATGTTTAGAACTATTAAAGTTAGATTTGGGTATCACACATAATTTGCGTGATGCCTATTTTTCTAATGCTGTGAAGACAGCAGAAATAGAATTATCAAAGATGGGCGTCGACCTCACCGCATCAACTGTGGAGGACGCTAAGCTCGTCGTAGATTATGCTGTTTGGCAATACCGCAAACGGCAAGAAGATGTAGGCTTGTCTCGTAACCTTAAATTCCGCATCAACAACCGCATCATTCAAAAGGTAGGTGTATCTAATGCCAAGCCTTAAACAATCGAAAGGAAGCAACCAACACGTATCACTAGATGATGTGTGCTTTTTGATGTCTTCCACAATTATTCTTGATGAACTGCTACAAGAAATCGAAGTGTTCTTACCAGAGTTAGTTTATTGTAGTCGCTCAAGTGTCGGTCAAAAGGAATTTACAGCAACGATGCAAGCTGGATTAAAAGCTGAAATGACAATTATCATGAATCACGATGAGTACGATGGTGAAAAGGAACTTGAATACAACCGAGTGATGTATTCTGTTTACCGCACTTTTGTACGTGATGATGGCAACATTGAGCTGTATTGTGAGGTGAGGGTTGGTGGCAACTCCGATATCAGGAATAGCTGATGCAATAGCTAGAGAATTACAAAGATATAGTTTGGTTTTGAAAGAAGATGTCGACAAAGCCACAAAAGAAGTATCGAAAGAAACGGTAGATGAATTAAAAAACGGACCTTTAACTCCTCGTAGGACAGGCGATTATGCTGCATCTTGGAGAATGAGAAAAGTAAGAGGTAAGTGGGTTGTCCACAGTGAAGATCACTACAGGTTAACTCACTTATTAGAAAAAGGCCATGCCAAAGTCGGTGGTGGCAGGGTAAGAGCTTATAAACACATTCAACCAGCTGCAGAAAAGGCGGCTATTAGTTTAGAAGATAAAATCGATGAAATAGTGAGGATGCGCGGATGACACTTACAGAATTAGCACAAAAGTTAAAAGCTCTCGGTTATCCAGTCACTTACTCGCATTTTAAGTCAGTGCAAACACCACCATTCATTTGTTATTTAGTTGTGGATGGCGATACGTTTACTGCTGATGATACAGTTGTATCAGAATCGACTTATGTAGATATTGAGTTATACTCATCTACTAAAAATTTAACAGCAGAAGGCAAGATAAAAGCAATGCTAAAAGAAAACGAACTCCCTTGGGACTATGATGAGCAATTCATCAAAGACGAGGGAGTTTTTAAATGCACATTTTCAATTCAATTAATTAACTAGGAGGTCGTTTATATGACACAAGTAGGGTTAAAAAATATTTACGCAACTAAAGTACTTACTGATACAGAAGAAGGTACAACATATGATACACCTAAAAAAATCAGCGAAGCGATCACAGCAAATATCACACCGAATGTTGAAACGGCAACATTATATGCTGACGATAAAGCTTCAGAAGTTGAAGAAGCGATGGGCGATATCGATGTAGAAATCGGCATCAAAGATTTATCTGTGGAAGACTACGCGTTTTTGCTAGGTAAAACTGTTGATGCAAATGGCGGTGTCTTAGATAACGTAAATGACGTTGCCCCATACATCGCATTAGGCTTTGAAGTTCCCTTAACAGGTGGTCGCAAACGCATGTATTGGTACTACAAAGGTAAATTCAGCGTACCATCGAGCGAACATACGACAAAACAAGGTTCAACCGAGTTCCAAACACCAACGATTTCAGGTAAATTCATGTCACGAGCTGATGGGAACTGGCGTTATCGTTTAGATTCGAACGAAACAAACACAACAGTAGTTGCTAATTGGTTTAAAACGGTACAAGAAGAACCAACAGTACCTGCACCTTAAAAAACTTATTCAGAGAGCTGGCTTCGGTCGGCTCTTTTACTAATTGGAGGAATTTAAATTGGAAAAGATCGTAACTATTGAAGGTCAAGAAATCAGATTAAAAACACATGGCAACGTTCCTGATTTATATAAAAAACATTTCGGAACCGATTTTTTTACTGATATGAATAGCATGTCGAAAGGGGGAATGAATGTTTCTGTACTAAATAACGTTTTATGGCTTTCTGCAAAAATTGCAGACCCAGAAATCCCGCCTATCGATAATTGGAATGAAAGTTTTGACTCATTCCCTATTTTAAGCGCTATTGACGAAGTTCAGGAAATGCTAGGGAAATTAATGAATACGGGAAAAAAGATGACAACGCCGCGAAAAGTGGCAAAGAGCAAATAACCAATAGCTATTATTCTGCATGGTGTAGGATATGTAAACTTAGCGCTTATGACTTGGAACAAATGAGCGTAGGCATGGCATTGGACCACATAGACAAATATATGGATATTAAGCATCCGCCGAAAGAAAACGAAAAAATAGTGGAATACGCTGAAGACATTCCATGGTTATAGTCACTCATTTGAGTGGCTTTTTTATTTGTATAAAGGTAGGTGAAATAAATGGCAAACGGAATCAGAGGTATTACTATCGAGATTGGTGGGGATACGACCGGTCTAGATAACGCACTAAGAGATGTTAACCAACAATCCAGAGACTTACAAAAAGAGTTAAAGGAAGTTGAACGTGCACTAAGGCTAGATCCTGGCAATACCGAACTAGTGCGTCAGCAACAAGAGTTATTAGCACAAAGTATTCAAGCATCCGCGCAAAGGTTGGATACATTAAGAGCGGCTCAAGCACAAGTCGATGCGCAATTCGCCAGAGGTGACATCGGAGCCGAACAGTACCGAGCGTTCCAACGCGAATTAGTTAACACTGAAAACCAAATGACTAGCTTAGAAAGTCGATTGAATAGTATCGGACCTGAACAAGAACGTTTAGCACAAACTACACGCCAATTAGGGACGTTTTTTGCCGCAACTGGCACTGACATTGAGCAATTCTCAGGAACACTGGGTACACGCCTTACACAGGCAATTAGAGATGGTTCTGCATCTGCTGACCAAATGGAACGTGCATTACGCTTAATGGGTAGGCAGGCACTTGGCGCAGGGGTAGATATCGATGAAATGAGAGCAGCTTTACGTAATGTTGATAACGGCTCATCGTTAACCGATGTACGAGCAGATTTAGAAGCTATAAGACCAGCGGCGGCACAAGCTGAACAATCTGTTGATGGATTGGGCGATAGTTTGAAAGGTGTGGCTGCTGGTATCGTAGCTGGTGGTGGTATCGCTTCCGTCATCAGTCAGGCCCTAGATGTTTCAAGTTTGAATACTCAACTAGAAATTTCTATGAACCTGAATGATGCAGATGCAAAAACGGTTCGACAGTCCATCATGGAAACAACAGCGGCAATAGGTGATGAAGAAGCCGCCTATGAAGGTGTACGCCGACAAATGACCTTGAATAAGGATGCTTCAGCAGAAACGAACGCTGAAATCATCAAAGGTGCTGCTACTATTGCGTATGCGTACAAAGAAATTGATTTTAAAGAATTAATTCAGGAATCACATGAGATCGGTAAAGAACTTGGAATTTCGCAACAAGAAGCATTGGGACTTGTTAATGGATTGCTTGACGTTGGTTTTCCGCCTGAACAACTAGATATTATTTCCGAATACGGAAATCAACTAAAAATGGCAGGCTACAACAGTGAACAGATCCAAGCCATATTTGCAGCAGGGGTCGATACTGGTTAATTTATAGCCCCTCATAGCAGTGATGCTATGTTGAACACCGAATATCGGGGGAACTCTAAGGGATTTAATTATCCTAAGACAATCACCGAAGCGTAAAACGTAAGAACTACGCTCGAACGACTGACAAGGTGTAACCGAGATAATATCAACGTTAATGATACAGTCTACTCCCCTTATAAATATCGGGAAACCGAGGGTACAAAGGACATGGAATATCGACATATTAATGGATGGATTGAAGGAAGGACGCATAGTCGCCGCTGAATTCGGTCAGGGCATTGATAAAGCTATGCAAGATGCAATCAAAGGTACAAATATCAGCGCTGAACAATTAGAAAAATGGGGTCAGGCAGTCGCTTCAGGCGGTCAGGGTGGCGTACAAGCTATTCAAGAAATGAACCAAGCATTGTCATTGATTGATGACGACACCAAGAGAAATGAAATCGGTGTAAAAATGTACGGTACTTTATGGGAAGAGCAAGGCGGTAAAATATCTCAAACTATTCAGGGTATGAATGAACATATCAGGACAGCGGCGCAAAATACCGCTGAATTAAATAGTGATATGTCAGCTTTGGAATCAGACCCGGCTTATAGACTTTCTGTAGCAATAGGCGGTATCAAAGAAGCATTAGCACCAGTATTAGCAACCGTAGGGGAACTAATTGCAAAAATAGCTACATGGGCTTCTGAAAATACCGGATTAGTGTTAACGATTGCAGCTATAGGAACGGTTGTTGGAATTTTAGTTGGCGCGTTTGCGTTATTAATGCCTGCGATTGGCGCGGTAGTAACCATATTACCAACCATAGCATCAGCAGGCGGTATTGTAACTGCAGCTATGGGTGCATTAAGCGCTGTATTTGCTCCACTCGGTGCGGCAATAGCAGCTATAGCTTCACCTATAAGTCTTGCGATAGCGGCAATTGTAGCTATTGGAGTGGCTTTGGTTGCGGCATACAACGAAGTTGAATGGTTCAGGGATGGAGTAAATGAAGTATGGGGGCAAATCAAAGAATATACAACTACTGCATTTAACGCTGTGAAAGAAGTTATTTCGTCTATCTTAAAAAGTGCTATTGATTTAGGTAAAAGTATCATTGCTGATTTCAAAGAATTTTGGGCAACTAACGGTGAAGCAATTGTATCTTCAGTGAAGAATCAATTCGAAGTTATAAAAACTGTTATTCAAGGTGCTATGAAAGTGATACAGGGCGTATTCCAGGTTGCTTGGCCTATAATTTCTAACTTTGTCAAAGTGGCTTTTGAAGTCATTAAAGGTGTAATAAAAACCGGAATGGACTTAGCGAAAGGCGTAATTACAACAGCTATGAAGGTCATCAATGGTGACTGGAAAGGTGCTTGGGAGTCAATAAAGAAAACAGTATCTGACATAGCTAAAAACATAGTCAGTACGCTAAAAGCTATCAATCTAGTTCAAGTAGGTAAGGATATAATCAACGGTCTTATAAAAGGTATATCTTCCATGGCCAGTGGTGCTATCGAAGCTATAACAGGTGTTGTTAATGGCGTTGTTAATAAAGCAAAGAAACTATTAGATATTCATTCGCCTTCACGAGTATTCATGGCAATAGGTTCCGATACTGTGGAAGGTATGGAAATCGGTATGGAAGGCAGAAAGAAAAATCTTGATGCTGTTATGACTGATTTAACTAATAGCTTGCTTGATATAACGGACCACTACAAAGGTGAAGAAAAGAAAATCTCTGAAACGGCAAATGCTGAGATTGCAAAAATCGAACAACGATCAAAAGAGAATGTTGATAAAATCTATCGTGATGCGTATGCAAAGAAACGTAAAACAACTCAAGATGAAAACATCAAGATTCAGCGATTACAAGAAGATGCAGCTAAAAAGATTGCCGATATCGAGAAAAAGTCTGTAGCTGAATCAGTATCTTTGATGGCTAAAGAACAAAAAGATAAATTAGAACAAACTAAGCTATTTATCCAAGATAGAAAAACAATGGACGAACTATCACTTATCGATGAAGCGTACATTTGGGAGCAATCACTCAATCAGTTTGGTCTATACACAAAAGAGCGTGTGGAAGCCCAGAAAGCCTATCAAGCAGCTGTACAGGCTATCAACAAAGAGGTTACAGCAATCAACACTGACTACTCGAATCAAATTAACAAAATCAATGAAGATTTAATCAAGCAAGAAGAAACGTTAACAAAAGCTTATGCAGATGCAGTTGATAAACGAGCGCAGTCCCTAAATTCATTTAAGGGGCTTTTTGATGCGTTTAAAGCTGAAATTGATGTTACAGGCGAAGAACTGTTAGCTAACTTAGGCTCGCAAGTTGATGGTTTTAAAACGTGGCAGGTGGAAATCGAGAAGTTATCTGAAAAGGCAATCGATAAAGGGTTAATTGAAGAACTACGTCAAATGGGCCCGAATGCACTTCCACAACTTATGGCTTTAAATCAATTAACGGATGCTCAACTAACGCAGTACAGCAAACTATATAAAGAAAAATCTAAACTAGCACGTACACAAGCTGAAACAGAGCTTGTTGGTATGAAGGATGATACTGATAAGCAAATCAAAGGTTTGCGTGACGTAGCTAATAAACAGCTAGATACATTACAACAAGAATGGAACACTAAAATCCAATCCCTTACAAAATCAACGTCAACAGAACTTTCTAGTTTGAAACAGGTTGGTATTGATGCTGGTAATGGGCTTTTGCAAGGTTTGTCTTCCACAGCTGATTCAATACAGAAAAAAGCTTTAGAGATTGCAAATTCAGTGAAAAATACTATCCAATCCGCATTGGACATCCACAGTCCTTCAAGGGTAACAATGGGCTTTGGTGTCAACGTCAATGAAGGTTTAATCAAAGGGATGGAACAATCGCAAAGTCGTTTACAAAAGGCGATGAATAATGCGTATGGATCATTAGCAAGTAGCGCTGCAAAGTCAGCTAATATCAATACTGGAAATCAAGCTATTCAATCTAGGAATACAACACACAATTCAATGCCCGTTAATGTCAATTTGAATTATTCCGGAAATGCTTCAATGCCGGATATAATGGCGATGGTTGATATTATTGAGCGCGAATTAGGCAACAGATTAAATAATCAATTACGATTACAAGGCAGTAAGGGGTGATAACGTGATCATTACAAATTTAGCCGGAGAATCAGAGTTATTAGTAGATTACAACGGGTTGAAACGCACTAGAAAAGTGAATGGTGATTATTCGTTATCATTCGCTATTTTAAGAAGTGATAAAAATGAACATGCCTATCCTCTTGTGGAAGAAGAAAGCATTGTTGAATACGATGGTCAACAATATCGCATT
Source organism: Lysinibacillus sp. NPDC097287 (assembly GCF_044761695.1). Taxonomy (NCBI): domain Bacteria; kingdom Bacillati; phylum Bacillota; class Bacilli; order Caryophanales; family Bacillaceae; genus Lysinibacillus; species Lysinibacillus sp. NPDC097287. The sequence goes on along the minus strand of NZ_JBIWCX010000004.1, from coordinate 240,918 downwards.
AAAGATTTGACGGAAATACTTGTAGGGATCACACCTATAAAAACAGTACAAGCCACTCACATCTTTTTCGATTTGGTTGATATGTATAAATACGACTACTTAGAAAATACACAACATCTACAATCATGTTTAACTTTTGCATTAGATGGCACGGGTTATACTTTCGAGGTTATTGATTCGTTTTCTAGTGCAATATTCGAGAAATTTGGTGAAGACAACTCATTGTCATTGGTTCAAAAAGCATTAAATGTATTTGGTGCAGAAGTTCAAATAAACAACAAACATTTAAAGCTTTATCGTCAAATTGGTACCGATACAGAAATTCAAATACGTTACGGATACAACATTAAGACACTCGAAAAGTATGTGAATACAAATAATTTTTCAACTCGTATACGTGGCTTTGGGAAGAAAAATGAAGATGGTAGCTATGTAGTGACTGCTGAATATACTTCACCAATGGCTGCTGTTTATGGCATACGAGATGCAAAGCCTATATACGATGAGCGATACACAGTTTATGAGGAATTATTAGCGCGTATCCAATCGGAATTAATAGATAAGCCACAGGTTAGTTTTAAAGTAGATGCCCTGGAACTTAAAAAGATGGGAGTACTAACAGAGCAATTGTTTGAAGGTGATAGATTATTTGTAATTTACGACCCATTGGGTATCGATTTAATAGCACGTGTACTTGAAATTGTAGATTACCCTGAATCATCAAAGCCTGCTGAATATACATTTGGCAACTTCCGAAATAGCTTATCTAGTGAAATGGCAGGGTTTCAGAAAACAAAAGATAATGTGGATGCCATTTTAAATGGTGAACAAAAATTACCTTACAACGTACTCGATGATGCTGTATTAAGAGCAACTGAAGCTTTACAATCGGCAGCTACGGAATTGATTTTTGATAATGGCATTATTGCTCGCGATCCAAACAATCCGAATAGATTAGTATTGATAAATTCAAAAGGTATTGGCATTAGTGATAATGGAGGGGCAACTTTCAGAGAAGCTATTACAGCCGATGGGTTTGTTTTATCTGCAGGTGCTATTGGTCAATTAAAAGCAAATAATATCGATGTAACGGGTCTTATCCGTGCAATTAACAGTGAAGGCGTTACAACGATTGATGGTGGTCGCATAACTACAAATACCATTGATGTAAAAAAGCTTATCGCAGGAATATTAACTGGATTCGTTATTCAAACAAACAACAATCCGTATTTACCTAGGATTTACATGGGCGGGTCAAGATTTGAAGCAACTAGTAATGATAAGAAAATAACAATAGATACAGAAACCTGGGGAATCAGTACGGCATTAACTTTGAATAACGGTAATTCTTCATTAAACATTCAAAATTATAATGATAGGAATAGTATCACAGGAACAGGAGCATTGGAAATATGGATGCCGGTTGAAATTATGGGCAGTTTTGATGTTCAAGGTGCTAAAAACTGTACAGTTCCTACTTCAATTGGTTATGTGAATATATCGGCTTATGAAACAGCAGAATATTATTTTGGCGACATTGGTCGTGGCGAAGTTGTGGACGGCATGTGTATCATTGAAATAGAATCACTATTTGCGGAAACAGTTAATACGAATATCGATTATGAAGTCTTTCTCACACCGTACGGGAAAGGCTTAATTTACGTGGATGAAATGAACACTGATTACTTTATTGTGAAAGGTGACGACATTCCTTTTGCTTACGAGATTAAGGCGAAACGTAAGGGATATGAAGATGTCAGGTTAGAATTAACGCACGAAAGCGAGGTAGATGAATTTGTACAAGATGCTTCGCAAAACTGATGAAGGAAACGTTGACGTTATATACGTAGATTTACAAACAAAGAAGTTGTTAGATACCGAACGTAAAAAAGAAAGGTATTTGAAATCTATGGTTATTACAGAAATCAATAAAAAGAACGATCTTCGCCAGCGTCAAAAAATAGCTAGTGATTTACGTAAGATTAAAATCACTAAAAAAGAGGTGCTGCCATGATTATCGAATTTTTAAATGACACTCGAATTGATGTCGAAAAAAAGTATGGTGTGAAACGCTTATTTCATCGTATTCCATCGCTTGTAGTAGAGCACCTCACTGAATCTGTGGAAGGCAGAGGGGATTTAGTTGTCGGTACTCAATTTAAGCAACGTACAATACCAGTAACGTTAATGTATAAGGTAAGCGACATTTACAGCTATTACTTGTTACGTGATGAACTAAATGCTCTATTCGCCCGAGATGAACCGTTTTATATTATCTTCAAACGCGAGCATTACAAACGTTATAAAGTGCGATTAGCTCAACAATTGGCTACAGAACCAACGCCGGGTATGAAAGATTTTGATGTAGATTTTCGGATGGATAATCTATTTGCTGAATCGGTTGGCACATCACTAGATTTACAAAATCATGGTGAATGGGATAGTGGTTTATGGGGATTCGGTTCAGGTGTTGATTATGATACACGATACAACTACACATTTAACTCGAATAATTTCGTGGTGAAAAACATTGGTAATCAAGCTATTGATCCATGTAAATCTGATTTAGAAATCACACTGAAAGGTTCATTCGGTAGCTACGTACAAATCACGAATCATATAACAGGTGATGCATACAGATTCAATAACGCTCTGTCCTCCACAGATTCATTGAAGTTAGTTGGTATACGGACTTTAAAGAATAGTTTGAGTGCGTTTAAGCACACCAATCATAAATTACTAACCTTGGCACCGGGTGATAATCATATAACTGTGGAAGGCGGTACTGTAAACAGTATCGTTTTTAATTTCAGATTTTTATATAAATAGGAAGGTGACAAGATGGCATATTTAAATAGAATAGCATCGAATTGGTCATTTCAAGAACGTGAAAAATTAAATAACAACTGGGGTATTATCGAAAATTATTTATCTAATTTGCAAGGTCAAATAAATGTTCTAACTGGTGATGTAAACGTCCAAGAGTTGATTGACCAGTTAAATAGTATTTTTAATCAAAGTAATATCATTCTTGAGGATTTGGAAAAAGCAATAAATGATGTCACTACAGTTATTTCGAATGCTCAAAGTGCTACGAGCTATGCTAATAATGCGGCACAAGAAGCTATAGATGCTATAGCTAACATTCAAAGCATAATTGAAGACTTCGGTAGTAAGGGGGTATATGAAAACGGCGTCACATATTCAAAAAACAACATTGTTTATGATGATGGTTGTTCTTATATCTATATTAACACTACCCCGAGTTCGGGTAATCCACCTCCAATATATCCGGTGATTTCTAATGATCATTGGCATCGATTAGCGGATAAAGGGGCTAGTGGTTCGGGGGCTGTGTCTAAAGTGAATGGTAAAGAGCCGGATGGAACAGGGGAAGTTACTTTAACGCCCGCTGACATTAGTGCTGCAAGTAGTGAGAATTTGACAGGATTACAAAAGACAGTTACTGAACACTTGGCTGAAATTACGAACATACCTCGTGCAAGATATAAAACATCAAGTCCGAAAACTTTACCTAATACAACTTGGACTAATGTTAGTTGGGATGTAATGGGGATTGATACAGATAAATTTGTATCTCAACCAAATAATGAGTCGATTATAATCAATAAGTCCGGTGAGTATTTAATTACTACTAATGTAGTTATCACAGGTGCTACGGCTAAAGGATATAGAAATATCTACATTACTAAAAACGGTAATTATCTAGCATATCAAAATAATTCAACTTCTGACGTGGGAACTCTAACAATAAGAACAATATGTACAGGTGTAGAGTATTTGGAAGTAGGTGATATTATTGAAATTCGTGCATATCAAGACAGTGGGGTAGAACTTTCGATAGGAGCAGAAAGTTCATTTTCTATAACTAAAATTGCCGGATTTTCTTAGTCTTATAGATATCCAATTGATAAACTGTATGTACCAACACAAATGAATAAACTTAATGGTAAATATTTTATTGTGGACTGTTACCATCACCGTATTATCTATAGTGATGATTTGGATGTTGAAATAAAAGATTGGACAATAATTAATTATGAATTCGCAGGCCCTCATTCGATTGCAAGTGATGGAGATGTCTATGTAGTTGATAATACTGGACGTAATGAAGTTTTGGTTTTTGATTCAAATTTTAGGAGGATACAAACAATACCAGGTATTGAAGGAAGACCTCACAAAGTTATTTATACAAATAATCATTTTTATGTTTTATCTAGCTTTGCACAAAAAATCTATTGTTACGAAAATATCAATAATAAATTAGTGCTGGACCATATCGGTAATTTAGATTTTATGGGTCATGACTATGCTCGCTCTATGAATGTTATAGACGGTTATTTTTATATAGCATGTGAAACTACTAACAATATCTTAAAAGTTGATTTTAATTATAATTTAGTGGAAAGTTATGATTTACCGATCGGCACAAATCAACTAGTGGATATAAATTATTTTGATGGATATTTTTATATCACTGCAATGGATTCTAAGATATATAAAACTGATGATTTATCAGCCAGTTGGGAAAATATCTATTTGCAACTCAATTTTTTAGGCAAACCTTATTTTATTACAATTATAAATAATCAATTGTGTATAACTGCAGTGGGGGAAGAGTACAACGGAGTGTTGTTATCAGATGGAATTAACTTTAATTGGGTATATTTAATAGAAGGTTTATCCGAGGAGTCTGAAAAACGGAGAGATATGTACCCTAGGTAATTCATTTGATATATCTTAAAAGTCGGTTAATGCTAAAAATGCAGTAACCGACTTTTAAGTTTATTAATATCTAGAAAACTTGTACTTAATTCTGTTTTTCATAGGTATCTCAAAATATTTATAGACTAAATGACTGAGAGCCAAAGTTATTCCTAGTGTTATTAATATATAGATTAAAGCATTAGATGTGAAAAGAGGAACTTTTTCTGTATATTTAAAAACAGTTCTATGCAACAAGTAGAAAGAAAAACTTATTTCACCTAAATAAATTAGTTTTCTATGTACTAACAACCTTGAAAAAAAGCCTCTCTGTTGGGCGAATACCCAAATAATTAAAGCTAATGATGGTAAATAATAAACACCATATGTAAGCGAAACGTGAACATGTGGAGCAAAATATAGAGCTATTACAAAGCATACAATTGATAGCCCTTCAAGGAATGTAAATAAAGCGAAATTACCTTTTTTAGAAATGCTATTTAATTGTTTAAAAGCTACTCCAAGAAGAACACCGATTAAAAAATCGCCAAATCGAAAAACTGGGAATACGTAAAATTTCCAATGATCCAACGGTGAGTCTTTAGTAAACCAAACAAATAAAAAACATGAAATGTAAAATAAAACACAGATAATAACAAGAGATTTAATGTTTTTTAAAAATTTTAATTTGTGCATTAAGAATATTACAAACGGGAATAATAAATAGAAAAACATTTCATCAGAGATACTCCATCCAGGAGAATTAAAAGAAAAATAATATTTCATATCAGGTATAAAACTTTGTGTCAAAGTTAAATTTGCTAATGCTATTGAGGACAGAGTTTTAATATCAAATGGCAATCCATTAAAATAAAATAAAGTTATTGATAATAAAAAAGTTAGTACGTATACAGGATATATACGTGCTACCCTATTTATTAAGAATGTCTTTAATTTAGCTTTGCTTATTGTCTTGAATTTATCAAAATAATTAAATGTTAGAATAAAACCTGACAATACAAAGAAAAATGTAACACCTAAGTAGCCTTGATATAAAATTCTTTCGAATAACCATTTGGTTTCATCAAAAGTAGTTAATATAGCTAAGTGAGAAAAGAATACTGCTAATGCTGCAAAAAATCGTAAAGACGTTAGTGTATTTATCAAAATATTAAACTCCTTATATATTAATAGGAATATTATATAATTAATATGTAGGTTTTGGAATATTATCTAGTATTTTAACAATTGTTTCATATTGTTCAGTAACATTTAATTTTTCTTAAATTAAAAAAGTACTCTTTTTTAAAATAAGAAATTAAAGTAAGTAAGACTAATTAAAAATACAATAAATTTTTAAGCCTTCCACAATTATCTGTGGAGGGCTTTTATTATGAGGAAAAGGAAGGTGTTATATGAAAACAGATACTTTATATACATCAATCGTAGGTGGATCAATGGCTTGGATAGGGTACCTTGTCGGAGGTATCGACCACCTGATAAAAGCGTTAGTTATTTTCATGGTTATCGACTATGCACTAGGATTCATGGTGAGTTTAGTCTTCAAGAAAACGGAAAGTAAAAAGATGTTTAAAGGCTTAATCAAAAAGACAGCAATGGGATTGATGGTGATTGCTGCAGTGCAATTAGATACAGCGACGGAGAGTGGTAATTTCATGCGTAATGCTATGATACTCTTTTTAATCGGTATGGAAGGTATCAGTATGATTGAGAACTTAGGTAAATTAGGTATTCGTGTACCAAAATTCTTAGCAAATGCTTTCACTCAGTTGCAAATGGATAATGATGATAAATCGAAGGATGGTGAGGGTAAATGACGAGTGTAACTACTACATGTCGAGACTTATCAGAATTAACTCCAGTAGCACAACAAGCCTGTCGATTACTATTTCAGGAGTGCTACAAGGCAGGTATTCGAAACATCTTTATTACTGAAACATACCGTAGCCAAGTTCGCCAAAACTACTTGTATGCGCTAGGCAGAACAAGACCAGGACAGATTGTCACATGGACGCTAAGTAGCAATCATAAATCACGTTTAGCCTGGGATATCGCAGTTGGTCCTCCGCAATCTCTATATGATGTAACTACTCTTAATCGAGTAGGGGCTATTGCTAAAAAGCTAGGTATTACGTGGGGTGGCAGTTGGACGGGTAACATTGACAGACCGCACTTTGAAGTTAAAGTGAATTGGAAAATGCCAAAAGGTTATGTACTAGGAAAAGTTATTGTGCCAAGTAATAGTAAAATGCAAGTTCAGTTAATTGTGGAAGACAAACCAAAGGAGGAAGTTAAAATGACAAATTGGAATCCGGGTTCACCAGCAATGTTTACAGAGGCAGAAGCATTTTTATCGCAAGCTGTTAAAGAAGGTATTATTCAACAAGTTCATTTAAATGATTTAAAGAATCGCACAATGACTACTGATCGTTTGCTCGGTTTATATATTACGGTTCAACAACGACGAGCAACTAAATAAATGACAATGACCAGCAAAGCTAAATTAGCCAAGCTGGTCTTTTTTTTATCTCATAATTTCGAAATCGTCAGGTAAATCTATGTCGATGTTTCCGAATTCATCTGCCTCGTATATCGGTTTAATCACGAAGCTTTCTTCATCAAGCCTTGCTCCAAAGTAGTTACTTCGATATGAAAGTAAATACACTTCTTCGTTCCAACCATCCAATACAAAATACTCTCCATCTATTCGTATTATTTCCTGACCTAGTGGCGCGCGATAAAAGATTTGTTTGTGTATTTTTTTCTTCATAGTATCTCCTTTCTCTTATTTTCGACACTTTCCCTTATTCATATTTTATTAGGTAATAGTTGGAAAGTACATACATAATTTTAAGTTTTCACTTGTCAAAACAAGAACGGTTGTTCTATTATATATACAAACAACTGTTCGTGTTTATAAAAGGAGAGTGTGGAAGGTGAAGGAGCAATTAATAAAAGCTATGCAACGTAATCAATTGATTGACATGATGTATGTATCAAAGAGTGGGGAAGTTACAAAGCGTCGTATTAAAATCATTAAATTAGTCGGTGATTCGTTTCAATCGTTCTGTTTCGTTAAACATGCCAAGCGTACATTTATTATTGATAATGTTTTAGCGGTACTTCCAGTTCTGAACAAGGAGCGTGAGGTTGTATGATTAATTTCTATCAACGTGATCAACTGCATCAATTTATAATCTTAGAATTAGCGATTCAATCTTTGCAGTGTGACTATAAAACATTGGAGCAGTTGAAAATGAAAGCAATCTACTTACCTTTCGTGGAAAGTTTAATGAAAAATGTGAAACAGGATTATTTCAATTTGAAGCACCAACTAGCTAAACAAAAGATACGAGTTGTCGGTTGGCAACAAATCGATGACCATTTTAGTGAAGTGTGCATAGCTACAGCGGGGGAAGATGAAGTGTTTCGTTATGCTAAACAAGCGTTGAAAACTCAAGTTGAACAATTATTAATAAACTATATGAGCAAATGACCAGGACTCATTATTAATGTGAGGCCTGTTTTTTATGTAAATAAAAAGCCACTCGGGTGAGTGACTAGTCATTTAAAGATTCATGTTGTTTGAAGCCTGGTGCAATCGCTTCTAAATCTAAAGCTTCGTAATTATCCCAGTTAACTTTTTTGAACGTTTCTTCGTCCATCATAATTGCTAATACTACACCCATTTCTTCATTGGCATATTGATCAGTTAATAGCGCTTGCCATCTAATTGTTGCAGAAGTTACTTCATCTAGTTTTGATAAGCCCGCAAATATCTCAGCAGAATCATTTAACATGGTACGTTTAGAACCTTCATGAGCCTTCTCATCATCTATAATAATAGATACGATACCTTCATTTGATTTAACTTCAAATTTATCTTTTGTTACAGATTTAACAACTTTATCGATTGGATTTTCTTCCTTAACCTCAGCTGTAACAGGTTCCTCTTTAATTTCTGCCAGATCTTCATCAGGTGCTACATCCTTAGCTGGAGTCGCTTCTTCTCCACACGCTGTTAATAATAATGTCGATAGTGCTCCGATATAAAATAATTTCTTCATATACAAAACCTTCCTTTCAATTACCATTTTAGGAAAGTATGTATAGAAAGTATACATAAAAAAACAGACAACATTAATTGTTATCTGCTGCTTTATCTATATCGACCTGTTTTGCTTTATTGATTACTTCCTCGAAAGCAGATGTAATTTCCTCTATTGTAAACCCTGCCTCTAGTAATTCCTTTGTTGTTTCTTCTAGCTTGTTCACTTAATTACTTCCTTGTCTTTTAAATCTTCGTACCATCTTCCATCACGAAATATGCCTCAAACTTCATATCTAACAAACCTGCAATTTTACGTAATTCTTCTTCATTAAAATTATTTCGTTTTAATTTCTTCGATAAGTTCGGCTGAGATACTTCTAGTTTTTCAGCTAGTTGCGTCAAAGTCATACCTCTTTTAATAATGGCAATCCGTATCTTTTCACTCATTTCATTCATCATCATCCCTCCTAACAGTTATATTCATATCCTCATTATATATGAATTAATCCATATTGGAAATAAATATATCCAAAAAGTTATAATAAAGTGTTGCAATTATAACTAATTGGATATATATTTAATTCAATAAGGAAAAAATATAACTAATTATTCATGAAATGAGGTGAAAAGCAAATGACATTCGAATATCTTGCAACATACACAACATTCGATTCAGTAGCAGACATGGATAAGAGTGTGAAGGACCATATAGCAGCACATTACTACGATTTAACTGAATCAGAACGTGCCATCGTGATCGCACTTTCGCAGCGTTCATTAATGTACCCAGGTGCTTCGCATCTAAAAGCAGAGACAATCGCTGATGCAACTGGAACATCTAGAAGTACAGTCATGAGAGCAATCAAGAAATTGATTGAATTAGGCATCATCGAAAAAGTAGCGCAAACAAAGTTGAACGGAATCAAAGGTGCAAGCATTTATAAAATTTTACCTTACAGTGACACATCGACAATGAAACATCGAGAGACAGTTGATGAAGCTAGTAATGATGCGGTTTGCCCTCCACAATCTGAAAACCTATCTTTTAACTCTTTTAATCTTTTAAGTTCTAAACAAGCAAATAATATTATGTGTTTGGAAAATGAATTGGCTTTGCAAGCTGAAAAGAAAAAAGAGTACATGAATGAGTATCAGCAGATGCTATTTGATTTCATGCATTCATTGCCATTAGCAGATAACTTAAAAGATGAATTACACAAAGTTGTAATAGCTTCACAGATTGATAGTATGAAAGATTTCTTAGCAGCTAAGAATATTATTTTCAAGATTGCTATGGATATTAAGGAAGGTGTACTGACAGTTACCAGTACATTACGTGCAGTATTTGTAGGAGCGTACAGCAAAGCGATTGAACGTCGTACTAATAGGAAGGTTATCAATTCATCATCTGTGGAAGACAAGTCAAATAGAGAGCGCCCAGTACCGTTTTACAACTGGTTGAATGAACGTGATGGTTGTCCACAAGTTATTAATAGTAGGCCATTTAATTTAGAAAATTGGTTGGAATGGTAGCATGGTATCAAAAAAGAATTCATTAAAGTATTGAACGGTACCAGTGTATCCAAAAAAGTGCTAAAATTTAGTATGTATTTAACTTTTAACTATTGTGATTATTTTAAGCAATTGAAAAATAAGGAGGTTTACCATGAAGGATACAACAGAAAATTCTATTAAAAGATTATCAGAATTAAATTTCATAGTTATTATGATAGGAATAACATTTATTATTATAGGATTATCAAGTTTGTTTGGCATTACTGCTATAAATTCAATGTTTGTCCTCGCGATTTCGTTGTCAGGTACATTTTTTGTGTCTGCAGATATTGTTCAATATCTATCAGATACTAATTCATCTAAAAGGACAGTAGTAAGGAGCTTACAAGCTTTAAAAAGCATAAGTCTAGCTTGTTCTATACTTTCGCTTTTGACATTGCCATTCTTAAATATACAGTTAGAAAATGCAGAGATATTAGCTACTGCCTTCTCAATTATTGCAGTTGGACTAACTATTATTAATCTAAGTCTTAATCATAAAAAAATACAAAATGCAACCCTTGGTATGATAATAAGTGGATGGGATAAATCCGGGGAACAAACAGAACAAGCAATGAAACAAACAGAACAAGCAATGAAACAAACAGAAGATGCAATGAAAAATGCAGAAGATGCACAGGCATTGGTTGAAAGACTTTTAAATGAAATAGAGCAAGAAAAAATAAAATAAATATTTCCTAATAAAGATAATAAATATAAGAAAAGACCACTCCGTGATGGGTGGTCTTAATTTTTGCTCATATTATAGAAGAAAGACCACCTGTGATAGGCGGTCTAATCAATTTGTATTTATATAAGAAATACATGCGTTTTGGTAAATGTATACATAAAAAACAGACAACAGTAATTAGTAATCTAAAGGGTTAATATCGCTAATCAAGAAGCTTTTTTTATTTGTAAAGAGACTTATCTTCGATAATTCCCAAAACGTATTCCTTCTTTTTCCTCCTAAAGGTATAATTCAGATATAAACTTAGGAGGAATTAAAATGACTTTTATTAAAAAACATAAAAAGAGAATTTATATGTTTTATCTAACTTTATTATTTGTATATTCAGTGATTAATGTAAGATTATTAATAAATGATGCAAGTAAAAACGAATTTTTAATATATAATGGTGTAACTTTATGTTCATTTTTAATTGTGTTTGCAGGATACAAATATTTTTCTGATACATTAGAAACTTTAGCTTTCATGATAATATTAGTGGGTTTTTGTATACCACTATCGATTATATTATTTCGTGATTATTTATTAGATAAATGGAAATTAGATGAATTAGGTCCTATAGGGGATCTTATCGGTGGTTCGACTATTTCTTTTTTGACATTAGCTTCAATACTGTTAATTATTGAAACAATTAGAACTCAACGTAATGAAATGCAGGAAAGCAGAAAAGAATTTGAAGAACAAACTATTCAAATGGAAAAACAAAATTATAATTCGGAAGTTTATTTTATTCACAATAATAAAATAAACTATATCCAAAACTTAAGTGTAGCAGTGAGTGATGATTTAGTTGGGAAATTAGGGAGACATGAAGAAGTTTCAAATATAGTAAGGAGGAATGAAATAAAAGGAGCAGATATATTAGAGCTTATATATTACACGTATGATAATGTTATAGATTTTTCTGATTTTAAGAATGAAATTATAAAAATATATTATAAGTCTATACCTTATTTGTTTAATCAAAACAATACGTTATTTGAATTGAGTATGCAATATTACACAAAAAACATAAAAATTTCGAATAGTAATGTAGATAATACAAAAATGGAGTACATAGAGAATAATGAAGTGTTGAGTGAATTTAAAATTAGTAAAGAAGCTAAAAATTTAGTTCTTAATATGGATTATTTTGAAAGGAAAATAATGATTAAGATTGCAGAACAAAATAGTGCTTATAATGAATTTCAAACGATAAAAGAAGAATCAATTATACTAAAAGATAAAGTAAATACTTTTAGAGAACTTTTATCTGATAATTTTTCTAATTACAAAAAAATAGTAGTAAAAATAGATGAAGAGAAACAACGTGGATTTAATGAAATGGATATGCTAGAAGTTCAAAGTAATAAACTTATGAAAAAGTATAAAGAATTAAGGGAATCAAAAGGGGATTTTAATGAACGTCTAGATATAATGAAAAAAATCCCTGATTATCAAAGGAAACAAGTTCAAAATGAATTTTATCATGAATGGATAATTTATAATAATAATTTAGAGAAACTTAAAATAATAAATGATTTTATTGATGTGAAAAACATACCTGAAGATGAAAAATATAGACTCATATATAGTGCCTTAGAAATAGAGAATATAAAAAAATGCTTTTTAGATTCCGTAAGTAAAATTGAAAAATATCTTCATATGGAGTTAAAAGGGATAAGACATGATATTTCGAGAATTCCAAATTTCTATTCTGAATTAGTAAATGAAAGTGATTTTGATTTTTCTTTAATAGAAGAAATAGAGAAAAAAATAAAAAGACGATTATTACAGGTGGAGTCTACATTCGATTTTAATTTTTTGTCAGAAGAAATTGCTAAGATAATTACATTAATTCCATATGGAATGAAAGATGTATTATCCCATTACAATTATTTTGGAGAATAGTATTATAGCTAGTGAATTGATAAGTAGTTTAATCCAAGTTGTACAGTAATTGTGTTAATAAAAGCAATGTATTCTAATATCAAAATGAAAAAATTCTTTAATCGATAACAAGCTTATCGCTATACCATACATTAATAATATAAATACAAAATAAGACCACTCCGTAATGGGTGGTCTTTTTTATTGTCAGTACTTAATAATTCTCATGGGTTTATACCTATATTCAATTGTATATATTGTGTAGAAAGGGGGGATACACATGGCAAACACAATGTTTTTAGGCGCAACACTTCGCTTAAAGTATATTGCTGGTCACAACGAGAAAAGTGAGCCGATTTTCACATCGAAGACGTACCGAAACTTAAATAACTCACACACAGCGGAGAATTTACTAGCGGTAGCAACTGCAATCGCAAGTCTATCTTCACAGCCACTTGATAGTGTTGCAAAGCAAGAAACGACAGATTTATCGTAACTGCTATTGAATGGCAGAAAACAGAGGAGGTGACGAAAAATGACACAAGTATTAGAACTTCAATTTGAAACATCGACTGGAAAAACTTCAACGATCACGATAGATACACCAAAACAGGATGTGACAGCTGAAGAAATTAAGCAAGTAATGCAAACTATTATTACCGCAAATGTTTTTGAAGTACAAGCCGGTACTTTTGTAGCTATGAAAGGGGCTCGAATTGTTGATCGACAAGTTTCACCATTTGAATTAGAAGTTGTGTAAGTCAAAAAATGGTCTTTGCGGTGAATGCTGCAAAGACCAATTTTAAGAAAGGGGGAAACGTTTATGGAGCAATGGCTGAATATGGTGTCTGATATAGGCTTTCCAATTTTGGTGTCATTTTATCTGCTACACCGAGTGGAAGTAAAACTAGACGCGATTCACGACGTTCTCTTGGCGTTAAAGTGAAGTCTGACTTCACAAATATGTACGAAAGCTGTCACGTTGAACTCTTGTCATCGCTTACATCATTCGATAAGATGAAAATAGTGTAAGTTAGGGAGTGAGTAGAGATGAAGAGTAAGATATTGGGATTAGTGATGCTGCTCGCAATAACAGCTGTGCTTAGTGCATGTGGTAATGTGAAGTTTAAAGCGGACTATAATTATGAAATGCAAGAATTCGAGCATGTCAATCAACGAAATGAAACCGTTTCGCTCGAAAGTTTAAAAGGTAAGCCGTGGTTAGGGATGTACATTTTCACGAATTGTAATACGGTTTGTACTCCAATGACCTTCAATATGACGCAAATTCAAGAAAAGCTCATGAAAAAGGGTGTTGAAGATTATAATATTGTTGCCTTTTCGGTAGATCCTGAAGTAGATACACCAGAGGTTTTAACAGATTACTTAAATCGCTATAATGTTCCAGATGAATCTAAATGGAACTTACTGACAGGGTATTCACAAAAATATATCGAACAATACGCAGCAAAATCAACAAAATTGATAGTTAAGGATGATCCAAGAAATGACCAAGTAACGCATGCGGTGTCTTTTTTCTTAGTGGATAAAGACGGTGTGCTTGTCAAGCAGTATAGGGGTTATGATGAGGATGCGTCACAGGTGCCAATCGATACTATGGTTGTGGATTTAGAAACATATATAGAAGAAAACTTATAGTTGCAAGCTAGTGCTACTTTTTTGTAGTACTGGCTTTTTTTATTAGGTACATAAATAAACTTTCATGTTGTGAGCTACAAAATGTTGGCCACTGAAAAAGTCTAAACTAGGATTTTTTATATCAAATTTTTTGCATAGTATTATTTTCCTATGCAAGGATTTACCTTTACGCTATGCCTGATGAAAGCGAACGCTAGAGCGCTAAATCCTTAAGGTTATATTATTATTAGAGAATTTATTAATAAAATAATTCTTCATTGCCTTGACAAAATGTAGATGCACTTTTTTGATATTAGGAAAAATCCTTAAAGTTTCGAATGATGCTCAACTCAATTAGAAGTATAATGGATGTTGTTGGAAGAAGTGACGATATAATTAAATGACAAGAAAGATTGAGTGTGGCTTGTAAATGTAGTTTAGAAATTCCAAGTAAATTAATTGTGGAGGCAGATTATGCAGATCCAATTTGGTGCGGGTATTGTCGTGCGAATTTAGAAATTGATGATTTTAAATTAACAAATAGCTTGCAAAATGCATTTTCTAACTGATTAAGAGTATTTGTAGAATGTTTTCGTAGGATGGATAGTGAAGAGAAAGAATATGTTTTGGCGTTAATTTCGAAACAATATGAGGTTGGGATGGAGCTAACTGATAGAGTGAGGGAGGAACTTGGCGAAAATTATACGAGTACTTTTCATCCAGTGAAGTATTATTCCGGCATTACTGAATAAGTTGCCGATAGATTTTAATAGTGCTATAAAAATTCAAGTAGGAAGGACAAATGTATATGAATATTGCTACGACATACTTAAAGGTGATTCAAGAAAGATTTCAGGCTGTCAAAGAACTAGGTGATAAAACAATTGCACAATTGGAACATGAGCAACTGCACTGGTCTTACAATGAAGATTCCAATAGTATTGCTGTAATCGTTAAACATATGAGCGGCAATATGGTGTCTAGATGGACAGACTTTTTAACGACTGATGGGGAAAAGCAAACAAGAGATCGTGATGATGAATTCTACGATAGCCTTACTTCAAAAGAAGAGTTAGTACAGGTTTGGGAAGATGGCTGGCAAGTATTCTTTGACACATTAAAAGGGTTAACCGAAGAAGATTTACTGAAAGTTGTGAAGATACGAGGAGCACAGCATACGGTGGTAGAGGCGATTGAACGACAAATGGCGCATTATGCAATGCATGTTGGTCAAATCGTCTACATTGGTAAGCAAATTAAAGGGGAAGAATGGGAAACGTTGAGTATTCCTAAAGGGCAATCTAAGTCTTTCACAGAGGCGATGTTGAAGGATCATAAATAATCGGCAAGTGGTAAAAGGAATCGTAGCCAACAAACAGGCTACGATTTTTAATAGTTTAGGAAAAGTAAAATTGGTACATCGAGCTTTCCCCATCAATTGCATTTGCAATATCAAAGGCTTCTTGTTGGTTTTTATGATTATTCATGATTTCGTAAATGAATTTCACAACAAACATTCCCATCTATGTAATCATCAAGCCCTATATAAGAATGACAACCACTCTTAAGGAATGATTTTGCTATTTGTTTGTCACCTAATGTACAATCAGCTGCTATTATCTTTATATTTTCTTAAATAGAAAATCGCATTATATCTTGTTCATCAAAAAATTCTCCTCTAAGATCACCATCCTCATAGATATCCTCACTTAGTTCAGGCATACAAAGGCAACATTAATCTTCATGGAAATTTAAAATTAGATAATCCATTTTATAATTGTTCATTAGTGATATCCAAAATATACCGCAAATATTTACCTCTAAATTTTAGTTTTCTGCGTAATTTATGGATTTTATACACAATAAAATTTAACAAAACGATGCACTAGAACTGTTGTTTTTTTGAGTATAGATAATGATAGAACTATATCTATACCGACAGTTTGTTGCCATTATACTCCCACTACATATTACCTTTGACCTATTTATCTTTTGCTCTTATAATCTTCTCGTAGTCACATAGATGGCTAAACTAATAATCACTTAAAAAATTTATTTGGAGGTTTTATTATGAGTAAAATTAAAAATAAATGGATTGTTAGCGCAGCATCAGCGGCATTAGTAGCATCAGCAATCGTACCAGTAGCAAGCGCAGCAAGCTTTTCAGATATCGAAAACAATGATCACAAGGATGCAATTTTAGCATTAGCTGACGCTGGAATTATCAGCGGTTATCCTGATGGTACATTCAAACCAAATGCTATTGTAACTCGTGGTAATGTAACAAAATTATTAGGTAAATGGTTAGTCTCTGAGGGGTACCAAATTCCAGCGGACTACAAAACTGTAGCTCGTTTCTCTGACTTACCAGTAGATTTCGCAGACGAAGAATTAGTACAATACGCAGCACTTGTTAAGGATGCTGGCATATTCAAAGGTTCTAACAATCAATTAATGCACGTAAACAACATGTCTCGTGAGCAAATGGCTGTTGTATTAGTACGTGCTCTAAAAACTGTATATAATGTTGATTTAGTAGCTGACTATAAAGCAGCTAACTTCCAATCTCAAATGACAGATTTAGATAAAGCAAATGCTGACGAAAATCGTGAAGCGATCATCGCATTAGAATATGCAAAACTTACAAATGTAACTACATTTAATCCGAAAAACTCTTTAACTCGTGGTCAATTCGCGTCATTCTTACACCGCTCAATTACAAATGTTGCTCCAGCGGGTGTAGAGGTAGACTCAGTAACTGCAGTTAACGGTACACTAACTGTTACATTAGCAGATGTGGCAACAGATGTTGCTGTAGAAGATTTCAAAGTAACTCAAGCAATCAATGGTGGTACAGCTACAGAAGTAACACCTTCAGCAGTAGCTCTTTCTCAAGATGGATTAACTGTTACATTAACAGTTGACCAAGTAGCAGCAGAACAAACTACTAATCAATCTGTTGTTTATACTGTAAACAACGTTGCTGCACCTGCATTTGAAGTTGAAGCTTTAAATCTAGCTGTAGGTTCAGTAAACGTAATTAACGCTACTCAAGCTGTAGTAGAATTCAATAAAGCTGTAGATGAAGATTCAGTAATTGACTCTACAACTAAAGCGGTGAAAAATGTTACATTTAGATCTTTAGATGGTCATGAAGTTGAAAATAGTACTGGGGAATTATCTCAAGATGGTAAAACATTAACTATTACAGCAGGTAAAGCAACAAACGGTGGCGCTCAAACTGTATTCGAAGGCCGTTACGATATCATCATCGATGGCGTACAAGATACGAACGGTAACGCTATCGTAAAATACGAATCTAGTAGCGTTGATTTTGGTAAAGATACAACTGCACCAACAATCACAAATGTAGAGGAAGTAAACACTTCTAAAGTAAAAGTAAACTTCTCTGAGCCATTGTCTGTTGAAGGTAACTGGACATTTACAGACGCTAATGATGACCCAGTGGCAGTTACTACATCATTCACTGAAGGCGATTCTGCAGTAGTATTAACAATTGATGGTTCAGTTGATATTGGTACAGAAATTACAGCTACAGTTACTGATGCAAAAGACCAAGCTGGTAACCTAATCGACCCTAACCCAGCATCAGTGAAATTCACTAATGGTGATAAAGACAGCGTAGCGCCAGAAGTGACATCAGTAACAGCTACAGATAGCAATACTGTAACAGTTGTTTTCGATATGGAAGTTGAAGAGGTTTCTGCAACAACAAAAGAAAACTACTCAATTCAAGACTTAGAAATCGAAAATGCTGAATTAAGTGATGATGAAAACGGTGTTGCTAATACAGTAACATTAACACTTAAAAAAGGTACGAACACTACAGATGGTGACCGTGACCTTACAATTGAAAACGTAAAATCTAAAAATGGTGTAGTAATGAATACAGTAACTAAAACAGTTGCTGATATGAAAGAAAACGTTGCACCAACAGTAGTAAGTGCAAAATATGCTGACACATCTGCAGATCCTGTAACTGAGTTAGTACTTACTTTCTCAGAAGCAGTAACAGTAAGTGAAAATGCATTTGAATTATTTGTAGGCGACGCTCAAGATGCTCTTCAAGGTGTAACTACAGCAGCAGTAACTACAGCAGCTGAAGAAGTAGTAGTAACAGTATCATTATCAGCTGAAGATATCGCAAAAGGTATCACAGTGAAGCTAGCTGATGGTGCAATTGTAAAAGATGTAAATCTTAATGAATTAGATTTCACATCAATTGAAGCAACTAACTAATTCATATGAATAAGTAAACTTCGAAAAAGGCTTAGGGAAACCTAAGCCTTTTTCGAATATTTATTTTAACAGTATAGTGAATTAACTTTATGTTTGTTTAATATAGGAGAATCTGTTGCCAATCTTTTCTTTTATATAACTGAAATAATGCTAAAGATTAATCTATATTATTCTTGAATGAGCTCTAACATCTAACTAAAGGTGTTTGGATTTTTTATATTCTACAAAATCATTCAAGAAGTAATTCAATATGCAAAAAAACAAGATAATACGGTACCAGCAAAGTGATTAGGGTATTTTAATTTCTAATAGGAATAAAAAGGCGGTTAATAGTTACTAGCTGTGATTTTGCGAATAAGTTTCTGCATCAAGGTATCTATAATAATATTTTATTGTCAACCCAAGTAATAGAATTTGTTGACGGAAAATTCCGAAACTAAAAAAGTGGTTTAACGTATTATTAGTAGTAGAATATAAAAATAGTAAGGGGATGGGCAGGTGAAGAATCAAAAATTATTTCAGGAAGCATTAATAATCGATTTAATGATGGGTGCAATTATTGCCACACCAATTACTCAAGCAGCAATAGGAGGGCTATACAAAGGAATACGAAGTTGATGTACAAAGTTTACCGATCTATCGCCAAATGATGAGTACTACGGTGCGAAAAAACAGGATAAACGGAATTATACAGGTGTGATTTCGAATGTGAGGTGAAGAAGATGTATAGAGGAATTGGGTGTAGCATTCCTAACGAACATGGGCAAAGTTTAGGGAATATATTAGCACCGGTGGATTTAGCAAAGCATGTGTGGAAGCTTGGCAATAGTGAGGCTTATTTTGTAGAACAGAATAATTTCGCTGAATCGTTTTTCTCTGATGATGATTATGAGCGAGGAATTGATGGAGCAGATTTACAGAAGAGGCTCCACAAAAATACGTATTACACGATTTTTGTGGACTTGCAAGGCTATCCAAGTGATCAGTTTACAGCGATAACTACGTATGAGGATTTTTTGAAAAGTGATTGTGAAATTGTTATTTTACTCACGGACTGTACGTATTTTAATTTTTATTGCAAAAATCCACAATTAATTGAGAAGCTATATAATCATGCAAAGGCTCAGCAATTTGACGACCTTCAATATTTAACTGAAGAAAACGATGGTCGGACTAAATGGAGCGTTTGGTAAATAACTAGTAAAATAATCCTTAGAAAAGTCAATGCAATTTGATAGGAGTTTTTATATTTGTCATATGTTTTCTATTATTTTATATAATTGCTAGAAGGGCCATAGGAGGAAATAAAGACATGCGATATACTCGATAGGACTATACAGATTTAGGAATAGAGGGTGCACTATGAAACTTACAGTTGAACGTAAGCTACAATTTGCTTTTGGTATCGTATTAACATTTCTTATTTTGATTGCAGGGATCTCTATATATTATTTAGATTCAAATAGTAAAACACTTGCAACAATTGAGAAGGATACTGAGCTAATTCATCTATATAATGATATTTCTTTCCAGACTGTGCGTGCGAATGCAGCAATTCGAGGGTACATGTTATATGGTAAGGAAGAAATGCTAAAAAATCATAATGAAATTCGTGATACTTTACATAGTTCTATTAAGCGCATTAAAGATTTAGGCCAAAATGACGCAGAGTTTGAAAAGTTTTTAGTGCAGCTAAGTGAGTGGGAAAAGCCGATTGATGAGGACATAGTACCCCTTTTTCAAAGTGGAGATAAAGAAAAGGCACAGCAATTAGCTTTACCGGTTCTTGGTGATGGCTCACAAAAGCTAGTCGTTTTCGGGAAATCGATGGCTACAGCAAAAAATGAAGATATGATGGCAAATATCGCTAAAACGAAGGCCCAGGGGTTACTGAGTGCGAAAGAAATTGGTGGTTTGTTAATTGTTTCATTGCTGGTTAGCATCATTATTGCGACAGTTTTTGGTCGTCGAGTAGCGAAAAACATTCAACAAACTGTTGCGGAAATGGATAAGTTTTCAAACGGTGATTTAAAAACGCATCTCCAATTTAAAACAAAGGATGAGTTTGCACTACTGGCCAAATCCTTTAACAAAATGTCTGAGAAACTGCGTTATACGATGAAGCAAGTCGGGGATTCGTCCGAACAAGTTGCTGCAACGTCTGAACAGCTGACTGCGAGCAGTATGGAAGTAACGCAAGCAACTGAAGTCGTTACAGAATCTATTCAAGATATTGCACAAGGAATTGAAAAGCAGGATACTTTGACAGCCGATGTGAAGGGTCTATCTTCTCATATTTTACAAAAAATGAATGAGATTTCAACAAGCATCGAAAATGTCAATGATGCGACAGGATCCACAAAAAATATGGCGAGTGCTGGACGTGCATCAGTGCGAAATGTTATTGATCAAATGAATGAAATATCCGATAACACAGCTGAGCTAACTACACGTGTGAAAGATTTAGACGATAATACAGCAGCGATTGCTTCTGCCGTTAATGTCATTAAGAGCATTGCCACACAAACAAATTTACTAGCCATCAATGCCTCGATTGAAGCGGCACGAAGCGGCGAGCATGGTAAAGGCTTTGCTGTCGTGGCGGAGGAAGTTCGAAAGCTGGCGGACGAATCAAATCTAGCAGCAGGTGATATCGAAAAAGTAGTTGCTCAAATTACGGAGAGTACTCGTATTATTGAAGAAGATATGGAACAAAGCAACGACTCCGTAACAGTCGGACGTGAAAAAGTAAACGTTGCACGTGATAATTTCCTTCAAATTGACGGTGCCATCGACGACGTAGAACAGCAAACTCTAGCTGTAACAGCAGCCATTCGAGAAATTCATCAAGATATTGAAAAGCTTGTAAAAGAAATCGATTATATTAGCGAAGTTTCAATGCAATCAAGTGGCAACGTCCAAAGTGTCGCAGCCTCTTCTGAAGAACAAAACGCCGCCATGGAAGAAGTAGCCGCGGCTTCCACACACCTTTCCAAAATGGCGATTGATCTGCAAGAATCGATCCAGTCATTTAAATACTAATAAAATGAATCCCCAAGTATCAGTGAACTTCATAGTGAGATACTTGGGGATTTATTGTATAAGAAATTATTTCTGTTGAAATTCCTTGGAATTAAATGTAATAAATAGGGTTTTGGCATTGAGTCGGGAGAGTTTTGCTCAACATATGAGGAGAGTCGCTCAAGATTGGCAGCAGGTCGCTCAACAATGGAGAGAAGTCGCTCAAGTTTGGCAACAGGTCGCTCAACATTGGGGAGTGGCGCATAACTTGAACAGGAAGTTGACATTAGTTTCGGCAACTAGATGATTATTTGAAATAAACGCTCAATATACATTTTAGGAGGAATAGAATGAAAACAATTGGACTGATTGGTGGAATGAGCTGGGAATCTTCAGCTGAATATTATCGTCTTATCAATACGGAAGTGAAGCGACAACTTGGTGGTTTGCATTCCGCAACATGCATTTTGTATAGTGTAGATTTTCAAGAAATTGAGCATTATCAGGCACAAGGGGAATGGGAAAAGGCTGGGACCGTATTAGGAGAAGCGGCATATTCCTTAGAAAAAGCAGGTGCTGATTTCATTGTGATTTGTACAAATACAATGCATAAAGTTGTTGATTTAATTGAGGGGAAAATCGACATTCCCATTTTACATATTGCAGATGCTACAGCTAAAGAAATACAAAAAGCGGGTTTAAAAACAATCGGTTTACTCGGTACGAAATATACGATGGAACAAGCATTTTACAAAACAAAAATCATAGAGCAGGGAATAGAAGTTATTGTGCCGTATGAAGAGGAACGGGATGGCGTCAATCGTATTATCTATGAAGAATTATGTCTAGGAATTATTGAACAGTCATCAAAAGAATACTATTTACAAGTTATGCAAAAGTTAATTGAAGAGGGGGCACAAGGCATTATTCTTGGCTGTACGGAGATTGGTTTACTCATTAAACAAGATGAAGTAAGCGTACCTGTTTTTGATACAACTGTGATCCATGCCATTGCAGCAGTAAATCAAGCAATTAAAAAATAAAAACATGAAAATCTCCATGCCAGAAAGATAGTATGGAGATTTTTGTATAAATGTAGATAATCGAGGTGGCGCGTGACCGCTTCGTTAAGGGAAGAAATGATTCGTGAAGTCAAAGGGCCGCTCTGTTAAAGGAAAGTAGAAATCCAAAATGCCAAAGAAATACTCATTCACGCAGATGTAAGCTATTCCCCGGAAAGATTTATACCTGTTTCCTAGTAGAATTTCAAAAGGAGTAATTGAAATAGATAATATACCAATATACCTAAATGTAAATCTAGTAAAATATGCTCTATAAAAGACTAAAGAATCGCCGATGACAGTCGATATAGTAAAGGATTACTTTGAGATTATTTTTTACATACTTTGAGGGGGAAAAATCATGAAGTGGACAATTGGAAAAAAAGTAGGGATTTCATTCTCCATCATTATGCTCATAATATTGTTGATGAGTGGGATTGCTATAAAAAGCGCGTTTACTTTGAATGAAAATACAACGACACTCAACAATTATATTATTCCAGAAATAAACTTGTTGAATCAAATTAAGACTCAAACTGATAACATGTATATTAGCACTCAGCAAAGTTTGATTGCTGAAGATTTACCATATAAAGAACAATATGCTGAAGAAGTAGCGGCGATTAATAAGCAAATCGACCAATCTTTGACTTTATATAATGAAGATGTGGAAACAGATCAGAAAAAAGCAGTATTTGAACAGTTTAAATCGGACTGGGATAATTTAGTAGAGTTGAATAGTGAAACAATTCGTTTAAACATCGCTGGTGATATGGGACAAGCGATACAAAAATATTATGAAGTAGATACTATCTTTAAAAAAATGCAAGAAAGTCTTGATGAATTAATGGCTATACTCGATCAACAATCCGAAGAAATTCACAATCAGGGGACAGCTGAATTTAAAAGTACGTTTATTTTTCAAATTGCAGCGAGTGTTGTTTCTCTTCTATTGACGATTGGGATTATATATTTCTTTGTTCGTGCGATTAAAAGACCTGTCGAATTGTTATCAGAACAAGCTAAACAATTAGCAGATGGAAATTTAGCAATTGAACCAGTAAATATCAATAATAGAGATGAAATTGGTCAACTTGGGACTGATTTTAATAGTATGCTTGCAAATTTTAAAGGTTTAATTGGGAGTTTACAAGAGCATATTCAAACTGTAGCCTCTACTTCTGAAGAACTGTCTGCGAGTGCCGACGAAACAACTAGAGCGACAGAACAAATTACAAGAGCTATGGTAGATGTTTCAGAAGGGGCAGACCAACAAGTTCAAGGTGCAAGAACTAGTAATGAAGCAATCTCTGAAATGGTTGCAGGGATGGACCAGGCAACTTCTTCGGTTCTAGCAGTATCGGACTTAGCAGTATCAACTAAGGAGTACACTTTAGTTGGGTCAAACATGATGGATCAAACGATGAAACAGATGATGAACATCCAACATTCTTCTGACACGACATCAAAAGTCGTTCAATCGTTAGGCGAAAAATCAACCGAAATTAGTCAAATTGTAGGGCTGATTACAGCAATTGCCGATCAAACAAATCTCCTAGCATTAAATGCAGCAATTGAGGCAGCAAGGGCTGGCGAGTATGGGAAAGGGTTTGCTGTAGTAGCAGATGAAGTCAGAACATTAGCAGAAAATTCATCAGTGGCAGCCAATCAAATTCGTGAGGTCATTTTATCAATTCAACATGAAGTCACTGAAGCAATAAGCGCGATGGAAAAATCGACGACTAACGTCAATGAAGGTATTACATTAGTGAAGAAATCAGAAGATAACTTCCAAGGGATTTCTTCGATGATTGAAGATGTATCTAGTCAAACTGAAAATATTTCTGCATTTATTGAACAATTAAGTGCAAATACCTTTAGTATAAAAGAGCAAATTAATGAAGTATCTACTTTATCAGAAAATTCGTCTGGTAAAGCACAAACAGTTGCTGCAGCAGCAGAGGAACAGAATGCAACAATGGAAGAAATCTCGACTTCTGCACGAACTTTAGGTCAGTTATCATCTGAGCTACAAGAGATGGTGCGTAAGTTTAGATTATAGATCAAATAATATACTAAAGCACTACATGTCGAAGTGTCTCTCAATGATGAAGAGCAAATAGACTTGTAGTGCTTTTTATTTGTGAGAAGGGAAGCGAAAAGTAAGGTTTTTTATGTTTTTAGAATTATTAGCAAATAACTTCCTATCTGAAGAAAATATGCAATTTGCATTGGAATAAACATTGAAATTTCAAAGGAAGTAAGTTTTCTATGCCTCTTAATTTTTTTCGGGTGTCTATATTAAAAAAATGAACATACTACCAATAGTTATACAGGTGCTTCTTGTATTGATTCGAGGAGCAAATCACCTCACATGGAAAGCTAAAAAGAACTACATAATGAATTTTGACAGACTTAGTTTACTGGAGGCATTATATGTTACAAAATCGCATCAAAGAAATACTTTTAATCATCATAGGGTCCCTAATATTCGCGATTGGCATTAACTATTTCGCAATCCCGAACCGGTTATCAGAAGGCGGAGTCATTGGGATTACCGTTGTCACCTATTATTTATTCGAATGGTCGCCAGGTGTAGTGAACTTTGGCATCAATGCTATTCTTTTAGCGTTAGGCTATAAGTTTTTCGACAAAAAGACGACAATTTATACAGTACTAGGCATTATTTTTTCGTCACTATTTCTGTACATGACAGAAGACGTGGGATATCAGGTAAATGGTGACACCTTGCTGGCTGCTCTATTCGCGGGCGTTTTTGTGGGTCTTGGGCTAGGGATGATGTTTAGGGCAGGCGGGACTTCAGGAGGATCAGCCATCTTGGCCCGGCTAGCCAATCAATATTTAGGCTGGAGTTTAGGGAAAGGTGTTCTTGTCATTGATATCGTCGTTATTGCAGCATCTGTTTTTATTATTGGGCAGGAAAAGGCCATGTACACACTAGTGGCTGTGTTCATAGGTGCAAAAGTGATTGATTATGTGATTGAAGGATTGAATAGCCGTACGGCAGTGACAATCATTTCCGATCATTCAGAGGAGATTCGCCAATACATCATAGACAATATGACGCGTGGTGTGACAATTCTAGAAGGTCGTGGTGGCTATAGCCAGAATCAAAAAGAAGTTCTTTATATTGTCATTAACCAACCGGAACTAATGCAATTGAAAAAAGCTGTCAGCAGTGTAGATGAACAGGCGTTTGTTGTCGTACATGATGTCCGTGATGTATTGGGCAATGGTTTTAAAGTTAGCTGATGTTGAAGACTCGTGAATGGTCTCAAATGAAAACGGATATTGTTTCTCATCTAGTATATGTACCAATAAAGAAGTGTTTGCGGTAATGATAACTGATCGTGCACATATTAAAGGTTAAGAAAAGGGCCTGCTTTGATAGATTTTTTATAAAGAGTAGATAAGAAATGAGGGTAGAAATGAGTAAAATAGATCTTTTTATCAAGAACGCTAATGTATTGACTTTAGACAGCCAAAACCGCCGTGCTGGTTCTGTCGCTGTATCTGATGGGAAAATTATTGGTATTTGGGCAGAAGGTGAACCAGCTAAAGGTGAAATTAACCTATCTGTTCAAACAAGTGTTGTTGATTTGCAAGGGGCTACGCTTATACCTGGATTTATTGATACGCATAATCACATTTTAATGTATGGCGAGCTAAAGGAGCAGTTAGATTGTAGCCCATCACTTCATAAATCTATTCAAGATGTTTTAGCGGTTGTTGGTACAAAAGCAAAGGAATTACCAGACGGCGAATGGATTAAAGGTTTTGGCTATGATGATACATTGATTATTGAAAAACGGCATCTCACATGCGAAGACTTAGATCAAGTCGCTCCTCATAATCCTGTAATTATTACGCATATTTCTGGACATGTGGCTACAGTGAATTCACTTGCTCTGCAAATAGCAGGGATAAGGAATGATATCTCTGACCCTCCTGGAGGTCATTTCGGTCGAGATGAGAAAGGGCAACTTAATGGCGTTCTTTATGACCATGCAATGGAACCTATCACTAATGTTTTACCGAAAAGAACAGTTGGTGATTTGGTCCAATCCATACGAAATGCTGCTCAAGATTATGTAGCACAAGGAATAACGACGAATACAGATGCAGCTATCTCTGGAAAAGATGATTTTGAAGCCCATATACAAGCAGCTAAAAAAAGCATTAATCCTATGAGAACGCAGTTAATGATTATGCATCATCTACTTAATGATGGAGAGATTTTCGGCCAGTATTCTGCTGCTCAACTGAATCAAGAAATTCAAGAGAAATCCGGTGGTCGGGCTAAATTAGATAGTGCAAAGTTGTTTCAAGATGGCTCTATTCAAGCCTTTACAGGGGCATTACGAGAACCCTATTATCAAAATCCCGATATTACTGGTGAATTGATTCATCAGCAAGAAGTTCTAAATAAATTGGTATTGGATCTTCATCAACGTGGTTTTCGCATCGCTACTCATGGAAATGGCGACCGAGCTATTGGTTCAATATTAGAAGCCTATTCATATGCACTTACAAATGGTGGTCAACGTGATCACCGTCACCGTATTGAACATGTGCAAACAGCTACACCAAAAGATATAGCAATGATGCAAAAGCTTGGTGTTGCTGCTTCTTTCTTCATTAATCATGTGTATTATTGGGGAGATAGACATCGACAAATCTTTCTTGGGCCTGAACGGGCAAAGCGTATTAGTCCATTGCATGAAGCAGTGGATGCCAATCTTTTGTTTACGCTCCACTCAGATTGTCCAGTCACGCCTATTTCACCGTTGTTTTCTGTGTGGGCAGCTGTTAATCGCTTCACGAAGGACGGCTATGTATTGGGAGCTGACCAGCGTATTGATGTAGAAAAAGCATTAAAATCCATGACTAGCTATGGCGCCAAAATGAATTTTGATGAAGATGTATCAGGAAGTATTGAGATTGGTAAAAATGCTGATTTTGCTGTATTAGAAGCGGATCCGACTACCGTAAATCCAGTGGAAATAAAGGATATTTCCATCCTTGCTACGTATATTGATGGACGTCCAGTATATGGACAAGGGAAGATTAGAACTACTTAATAAAATATACAGTTTGTTGTATATAAATACTTGTATTAGAAATTATTTGAAATACAAAAAGGGCGTCTCGAGTACGATTGAGACGGCCCTTTTTCACTAAATAAATATTTTTTAGAAAACTTATTGAATAGTATTCTATAATAGATAGAATAAAGAAGCACCACTTGAAAGAGGAGAAGATAATTTGCGTTTATTAATTACAATACTACTGGCAATATTTTTAACTGCTTGTAGTTCAGAAACTGCAGAGAATGTATCAAATAATGAAAAAGAAGATGACAATGTTGTGGGAAGTGAAGTGGAGCAGGAGTTATTTACTTTTCGTTTAACTAGTGAGAAGGCTCAATATCAGTCGGGAGAAAAGCCGAATATTGTCGCTGCACTCACTTATAAGGGTGATGATAAAGTAGAACTTGGACATGGTGGTTCGTGGGTATTGCTAAATACGACGAATTTGTCAACCGATTATCGATACGATGCTATGATGACTTTATCAGATAACATGACGCCAATCGAAAATGGGCAAACTATTACAGAGCAATTTCACTTCTCTGGTGGAACATATGACGGATTAAAGGGTGGAAATGTGTATACAGAAGAAGAATTTTTTCAAATGGCTGAAATGAATTTCCCTCCTGGACAGTAAAAAATTGAAGGACGTACAGATTTTGATATTAAAGGGGAAGACACAAGATATAACTAGGAGACTGCAATTATATTTGAGGTTGTTGAATAAGGTAGAGGAGGTATCTTGTAGTTTCATTTCTCCATCTAAACAAGGGATTGACTGACCTTAATAGAGTGAATAATGAGGTGGAATCGTATGGCTAAAATTGATAACATGATGGCAATTCTATGGATGTTGAATGCAGGTAGGAAGATTACTGCAAAACAGATATCTGAAAAGTTAGAGATTAATATAAGGACTGTTTACCGTTATATTGATGCACTTTCTGCCAGTGGTGTGCCGATTATATCTGAAACAGGTCATAATGGGGGATATACCCTACTGAATAATTTTATTGATAGTCCTCTTCTTTTTGATGTTGATGAGCAAACTGCATTACTACATGCTGCTGATTTTGCAAAAGAAGCTGGATATTTTTCAGGGGAAGCATTAAACAGCGCAACATCAAAGCTAAAAATATATTCAACTCAAGAGCAAGAGAAGATGGTCAAGCAACAGTTAGAAGGGCTTGAAGTAATAAGTCCGATTGGAAAATTATCTATGGAGCCAATATTGAAGAAATTAGAGCAAAGTATAGTAAACGAAACATCTGTAGAAATTGAATACCATACAAGTCGTGAAGAGCACACTAAACGTAGGATTGTTGATCCATATGGAATTCTTTATTGGAAAAACAACTGGTATGTCATTGCATTTTGTCATCTTAGGAATGAAATGCGCAGTTTTAGAGTGGTTCGAATTATCAGTATCATTCAAACAGAATTTACCTTCAATCGTCCAAAGAATTTTTCGGCCAGTGAATTTTTTATGAAAAACCTACTTCCTAAAGTAGAAGAGAAGCAAAAGCTAATACCGCTAGTGCTTAGTGGGAAGACAAGTGCGTTGGATAACTTATGCCAGCATTGGTTTTTAGGACATCATTTCAAAGAACGGACTTCAACGAAAGTGATATTTCTACTAGAAGAAGAAGCAATTCATACATATGTGCCTAATTTACTTTTACCCTATGGCAAATCTATTCAAGTAATTGAACCAATAAGTTTGAAGCAAAAGATTATTGAAGTTCTATATGAGTTGATTAATTATTATCAAGTTTGAAAACTTTACTGACGGAGGATGTCAGTAAAGTTTTTTTATAATAGGGTATATCAATCAATTTATTACAAAAGGAGTGCGTATTATGCTTACAAAAAAAGTGTATCTTTATGTATTTGATACGATGTCAGACTGGGAGGTAGGTTATTTAATTGCTGAACTCAACTCGGGAAGATATTTTAAAAAAGAAATAGCGCCTTTAGAGGTGGTTACAGTAGGTATTGATAAAAATCCAGTTACTACAATGGGAGGGGTGAAAATACTACCTAGGATATCTATTGAAGAGTGTATTTTGGAAAGTACTGATCTTATAGTCCTTCCAGGGGGGAATACTTGGTTAGAGGAAATTCACGAACCCATATTGAAAAAAGTTTCTAAATCTCTAAAAGAAGGAACAGTTGTTGCGGCGATTTGTGGTGCAACAGTGGGGCTAGCAAAGGTGGGATTGTTAGATTCAAGAAAGCATACAAGCAACGATTTAGAATATCTGAAAATGATTTGTCCTAATTATAGTGGAGAAAATTATTATGAAATGGAACCAGCAGTAACTGATAAGAATTTAATTACTGCATCAGGAATAGCTCCATTGGAATTTGCGATGCATGTATTGAAGGTGCTCGATGTATTTGCACCAGAAACATTACATTCATGGTTTAGCCTTTATAAGACTCATGAACCAAAATACTTCTTCGAGTTAATGAATTCTATCAAATAGTTAATCAGTTAAATAATTTACATTGAAAATATCGACTTAGCATTAGTATGAAGAACTATATTATAAGTAGAATCTTTAGTAAGAATTAGTATTCAAATAACGGAAGACCTTTCTTCAATAGGCCCTCTTAGTTTAATACTACTATTTTAATATAAATCAATACCCTTTATTAAATCTGATTTTATGTTGTATTGAAACCTATGATTTAATTAGTGACAAACTTTGAGGAAACATCCATAAAAAAAGACGTGCAGCATTTACCTGCACGTCATAAATCATTTGTGATCTTCTTCTTCCCAGCATTCTGTGTTTTTTAATCCTGGAATAGATTTAGCATAAAACACTGGGTTTTTCCCTTGTTTACGTTGCTTCGTAAAGTCGTCTAACACACGGAAAGCTATTCGACCTAATAACACAATGATGATAATGTTTATCATGGCCATCATACCCATAAATAAATCAGCTAAGTTCCATACAAGAGAAATTTGTGCAACAGAACCGAACATCACCATTGCTAGAACAAGAATGCGGTAACCAGTCAACCAACCTTTATGTGCATTCATAAATTCGATATTTGTTTCCCCGTAATAGTAATTTCCTACAATCGAGCTAAACGCGAAGAATACAATGGCAATTGCGATAAAGTATGGAGCCCAGCTTCCTACATGTACAGCAAGAGAATTTTGAGTCAGGACAATTCCGTTACTTTCCCCTGTACTATAAAGACCTGCTAAAATAATAATGAATGCAGTTGCCGAACAAATGATAATCGTATCAAAAAATACGCCAAGACTTTGCACGAGCCCCTGTTTAGCAGGGTGTGAAGAACTTGCAGTTGCAGCAGCATTTGGGACACTACCCATACCAGCTTCATTTGAGAATAAACCGCGGCGTACACCTTGCATAATCGCTACCCCAAGAGCTCCACCGGCTGCTTCTTGCAGTCCGAATGCTTGAGTAATGATTAGATTGAAGACTCCTGGGATTTCCGATATATTTGTTGCAATCACGTATAGCGCGATAAGTAAATAGAATATGGCCATCACAGGGACAATTACTTGAGTAACTTTCACTATTCTATGTACGCCACCAAAAATAATCATAGCTGTTAGCACAACTAATATAGCCCCGATGATAGCTGGGTTAATATTAAATGCCTCACCAACAGAAGTAGCAATTGTATTGGATTGTACGGCATTAAAGATAAAGCCAAAGCTTAATGTTAAAAGAATACTGAAAATAATTGCCAATTTACGTTGTCCTAGCGCTTTTTCCATGTAGTAAGCAGGTCCACCACGGAATGTGTCACCATCACGTACTTTGTAAACTTGAGCAAGTGTACTTTCAATAAATGCAGTTGCCATCCCGATAATAGCTATTAACCACATCCAGAAGACAGCTCCAGGTCCACCAACTCCGATAGCAAGTGCAACCCCTGTAATATTTCCTGTACCTACGCGAGAAGCGGTACTAATAGTAAATGCCTGGAACGCAGAGACACCTTCGTCTTTATCCTTTTTCTCTACAATCAATCGGAACATTTCACCAAACAATCGAAATTGTACAAATTTAGTTCCTATTGTGAAATAGAATCCAGCACCTAGTAGTAATACGATTAATATATAGGTCCATAAAACATTATTGGTTTCATTAACTAAATTTTCAATCCATTCCATATATCTGCCTCCTTTTTTGCATAGCTCTAATTTTATACTATTTTTGAATAAACAATCAACTTAAAAGCAAAAAAATGCTGTTTTGATAACTAAAATACCGTCTTTAGGTTTATATTCTAACAATTCACAAAAAGGAGAAAAGTACGATTTAATAATCTATTCAATCTTTATGTGTACAATTTGACAGCTATTCAGGAAGTTCTGTAAAATAAATAATCTTAAGTATTCTATTTCTATACTTGAATAGAACTTTAATAGGATAGGGTACTGGAAAATTTAGAAGGCGAGATGGAACTATGAATCTTCACTTTTGTGAAGTAACGCCGAATAACTGGCGTGCAGTCGCTGCTTTAGAAGTAGCACAAGATCAGCAGGAATTTATTGAAAGCAATGCATTTTCTTTAGCAGAGTCATTGTATGAAGGAAAAGGAACGTCTATAGGATTGTATGACGGAGAAACACTTGTCGGATATGCAATGTATGGCTGGTATTCTGAAAAAGAGGAAAGTGTATGGCTAGACCGCTTTATGATCGACCAAAAGTTCCAAGGAAAAGGCTATGCAAAACGATTTTTAGTTTTGTTAATCGAGCATTTTCAGCAATTATATGATTGTAAAAAAATTTATTTAAGTCTACATCCAGATAACAAGCTAGCGATGAAGATATATGAATCGTTCGGCTTCCGCTTAACAGGTGAAATTGATGATAGTGGCCCAGTTGTAGGGGTTGTGATGGAGTTACTAATATGTGAGAAAAATTGAATGAAGACATCTTAATAACTAATTTATAAGGTTCCAAACATTGCAAAAAATGTACATTACTATTTGAGGTTAGTAGTGTACATTTTTTATTTACATAAAAAAGTAGGGTCATTTTTAAATAGTAGAAATGTAATTATCAGTCATTTGTTTATATACTGCAAAGTACTTCTTATAATAAAAGAAGAATAAGCCAAATTATTAAAGCCAAAGTAACTATTACTATACCTAATGTTGAGCGGATTTTTACCGATTTAATAGCATCGTCGGAGAAATCTGGCTCTTCTTTATATTTCCAACGTTCCCCCAGTAGTAAGCTTTCCTCTGGATTAAAATAACTCCAAATAAAGATCGTGTATAACGGAATTGACAAGATTAATGCAATTATAAACTCACTCATAAATTCACCTCTTCCACATATTTACAAATGAATCCTAATAACGGTTTCAAATAAATACCTGATGATTTTTTTGTTATTGACTATATCTAGATAAGCTATTCTAAAAACGCTCAGCAAATAAGAAAGCTGAACGCGGATAGAAATAGTTCGTTCAGCCTTTAATCCATTATTTGCATTCAATCATCTATTGATAGATATTCAATGTCTGTCCAGCTTCAAGAGTATCTGAGTTTAGTTGATTCCATTGCTTGATGGATGTGACTTTGACATTATGTGCTTGGGCGATTAACGAAAGGGAGTCACCATCTTCTACTTGAATTATTTTTTTACTTTGTATCGGTTTGTCATATTGTTCTAAATCATATTGTGCGATAAGTTGGTTGAGCTTTTCATGGTAGCTTGAATCAGTAGCGTAAGAACCTGTTAAATAGTTTGTGGCATCTTTATAAGAGGTTGTATTGCTTTTAAAAACATTTGAATAAAACTGTTTGTTCCAAGAGACACCGTTGCGAAGTAAATTTACATAATCCTTTAAGGAGTCTTCGTAGGAAGGATACTTGCGGAATTCAGCTCTAATGGTTGACAAGTTGCCAGTGCCATCATCTTCAGAGGTTTCGAGTACTACTGAATCGTTTTGATACTTGCCCTTTATACCAAATAAATTATAGTTTGGAGATGAAGCCAGCCCGCTTTGTCCAGATTTACTTTCTAAAATGGCTTGTGCAATCATGACGGAAGCATATAAATCATTTTCTTCGCCAAGCCTACGGGCAGTTTCTGCAATTTCACCGATGAATTCTTCGACAGTTGGTCCTTCTTCGATGTAGTCCGAACCAGCCTTGTCTGCTTGATTAAACGTGTAATTGAATAGTTGTAGGATCATAAACGTAGAAATACCGATAACGGATCCTAAAACAATCATACCTATTAGTAGTTTGCGTAATACCTTCATGTAGTTTGTCGATGTTGAAGCTTTGCAACACCTTCCTCCTTTCTTTTACACTCAAAAAATCGATTTTTTCTGATAGCGTTTATAGTTATTATAACGAATTGGGAAGTAAAATGGTTTCGAAATATGCATGTCTACAAGAATAATGTGGCACAATCTATAGCATCGTTTAATAAAGTTAGGAGTAGATTGATTGAATACAATGATAAGGAAAGCGAAGATAGAAGACTTAGAAGTTTTACAGGAAATATCAAGAAGAACCATTAAAGACGGTTAACCATCTTTTTAGGAGAAGAAGCGGTTAATTCGTATATAGATAGTGGGTTACCTGACCTATATATGCAAGAAAATATTAATGATTGTTTCATACTATTGTTAGGTGAAAGTATAGTCGATTTCTCTGTTTGTAAAAAGAATCTCATTGATTTAATGATGATAGACTACTATCACTATCACAGAAAGGGATTAGGAACGACACTACTTCGATAAATGGAAACAGAATTATTTAAGGATTACGATGAATTGGAACTTGAAAGTTTTGAAAATAATCATCAAGCCAATGAATTTTATAGACATAATGATTGGATAGAGAGTAGCCGAATACAAGAATCTGGTATTCATAAAATTCTGTTCGGAAAGAAAAGGCACTAAGTGGGCAGAACAATCTTAATTCGAAAATTAGTATGCGATAAGCCGTTAAATCAGCGCTTATCGCATTTTTTTGTAAGCCCCTTTCAAACAAGTAGCATCTCTTGGTACGATTTATCTATTAAATTTTGGAGGTGTGCTTGTTTTAGCAGAAGATATCTTACCAGTAACTAGCAATTGGTTGGTATTATAGGGTAAAATCTATTAATTTAAGAATAATCGGTTTTTTCGAGCGTATTTTTGTTATAGTAGAAGGTAGTATTACCAAAAAGTGGTTTTATCTTTATGCAGCAGAAAAATCCAACCTCTATAGTTGGTGAGATAAAGGTGGTTTTAGCCTTTTTTCAGTGGGCATCTAAACAAGGCTGATTAGTGGAACTCTGGCTAAAAAAAGCCGTGTCCTGCGCCAACATCATGTTGGCCTAAAGCCTCCGGCGGATCTCACAGGTTTTGAAGGGCTAGGAGGATGTCAGCCTAACCACGTCGCATCCATGCGACAATAGCTGACTAACCTGCATCAGGCAGGCCTAAGCACAATTCAAAATCTGGACGCATTGTTTTTTGTACCGAAAGCGTAGCGGCAGGTACAATTACGCCGAGGCGTAAATGATTGATTAAGCGGATTGGGGTGGTCCAATGAATCAGGAGCAGCATATTTGGAAGTATGCGTTTGCAAGTCTCGTGGTGACGATTAGTACACTGGGTTTTGGGCGAATGTCCTACGGAGTTCTAATGCCTTTTATGAAAGAAAGTTTGTCGCTATCATACGAACAGGCGGGCATGTTGGCAACGATGAATTCAATTGGTTATTTAGGGATGGTTCTTTTTGCGGGAATTCTAGCGACAAAATGGGGATCTAGGAGGCTAGTAGTTTTCGGTACAGTACTTGTTGCGGCAGGTTTACTGTATTTAGGAACGGTTCAAAGCTATGGGGCAAGCTTGGTGGGGATGAGTATTCTTGGGGTTGGAACCGCTTTTACTTATACACCACTGGTAAATATTGTGGTCGGCTGGTTTCCGCAGCGGCGGGGGATGATGATTGGTTTTCTTGTTAGTGGTCTCGGACTTGGAACACTTATTTCGAGTTTGTTAATCCCTTTTTTCACGACTTTGTTTACAAACGATGGCTGGCGGTATCTCTGGTATATTTATGGGATTTTGTCATTGTTATTTGCACTGGTGGCCCTGTTTATATTGCGGGATCCCCCCATCCCTTTATTAAAAAAGGAACAAAAGGATCAATCTTTGTTACGGGAAGTGTATCTACATAAGGGTGTGCTTCTTGTCGCGATTATTTATGGGCTTATTGGGTTTGCGTATTTAATTCCACAAAGTTTTTTGTTCAGTTTTATATTAGAATCCAAGATTAATCCGTATACGGCGGGCCAAATTATGGCTATTGGTGGATTGATGTCGATTTTTAGCGGTCCATTATGGGGATCGATTTCTGATAAAATCGGGCGAAGAAAGTCGTTAATTATTACACTTGTTACTGGCGCAACGTCCATGCTGCTTCCGGTGATTTTCCCTGTATTCATTGGATTTGTCATCAGTCAATTTTTCTGGGGTATCACGGTCGTCGGTATGTTATCACTTATTCAAGCGCTGTCAACAGAGCAAATTCATGCCTCATATGCGCCTGTTGCTTTAGGCTATGTAACGATATATTTCGCAGTAGGACAGCTTCTTGGGCCTGGTCTTGGCGGTTGGATGACCGATCATGTCGGTGGCATCTCATCCGCGTTGCTTTTATGCAGTGGACTGTTACTGCTAGCTTTTTTATTTTCGTTAAGATTGCAGAAGAAGCGGTCTAACGGATATGCTGAGAGTAAAGGATTGTATAAACTAGGTGAGGAGTCGAAACAACATGTACGAACCCAAAATGAAGGAAACTGATGTAAGCGTAATTGAATTTATTGAACAAATAGATAGCCCCAAAAAACGTGAGGATGCCTATAGATTACTTGATTTATATGCTGAGGTAACGGGATATCAAGCGAAAATGTGGGGGCCGAGCATTATTGGATTCGGCGCGTATCATTATGTTTATAAAACAGGTCATGAAGGTGATGCACCACTTGCTGCTTTTTCACCACGTAAAGCAAAAATTAGTTTGTATTTTGCACCTGACGATCCTGAACGTGAAGCGCTACTCGCAAGATTCGGCAAGCATACGTCTGGAAAAGCATGTGTCTACATTAACAAAGTAGACGATATTGATACAGACGTTTTAAAGGAGTTAATCAGCAAATCGGTTGTATTTACACAGAACCAATATCCCGAAAAATGAAAGCGTGAAATTTGCATGCGATAAGCCATTGGATCAAGGCTTATCGCATTTTTTTAATCAAAATCTCATAACTGAATAATTCGGTTGTAAACGGTGCGAGCTTTTGAAGCGTCGTTTGTGCCATGAATTATCGCGCGGCCATCTTTAAAAATCACTACCCGATAGTCTTCGAAAGAGCAGGAGAGTAGATAGGGATTGACGATTACTTGTGTCACAAGTGGTCTTATGCGTTCACTTAAATAATTGATGGATAGAGGAAGAGGGGAGCCAGGGCGAATTTGCACGGCATCTCGACCACATAAAACATCTGTCTTTGTTTGGTTTTCAAATGATAAATACGGAAAAGTTGCATGCTCACTACATGTTGGGCAATTCTTATTTTTCATATTTGCGATATTTATTTCTGCTTTTTCATTTTTCCAAATTTCGAGTGACTGTAGCGTTGGGTCAAGTTTATGGTCAGTGAGTAGCTTGAGTGCTTGTGTCACTTGAAATGAAGCAATAATCTGAACGATTGGACTAATCACACCAACTGTATCACAAGTCATACCGTCAAGTGGTAAGTGATTCATGAGACAATGCAAGCAGGGAGTTTGACCGGGAAGAATAGGGAAGGTTAAACCATAACTCCCTACACAAGCACCGAATATAAATGGAACGCTATGTTTAACCGCCGCATCATTGATAACCATTCTTGTTTCAAAATTGTCTGTCGCATCAATAATAATAGACTGATTTTTTACTAATGCTTCAATATTAGACGCATTGATATCAACAATGTGACTGTTAATTGTAATCTCGCTGTTAATATGCTGTAAACGAGTTTTGGCAGCGACTGCTTTTGGCAGTTTACCGCGAGCATCAGCTTCAGTATATAACTGTTGTCTTTGTAGATTGCTATATTCCACATAATCACGGTCTACAATTGTCAATGTTCCGACTCCAGCTCTGGCAAGCATTTCGGCACTAGCAGAACCTAGGGCGCCTGCACCGATAATTAGAGCTTGTGCATTTTGTAGTTGAGCTTGCCCCTTATTTCCTAAAAAAAGTGCCTGTTTTTGATAGCGGGTATTCAAGAAGTCACCATCCCAGATAGGGGGCTACTCGCTTCACCATAGTTTTTTTCTGCTATTCTACCAGCTTGGTAACCAAGTTGTCCTGCTTCGATCGCGAGCTTCATCGCGAGTGCCATTTTTACAGGGTCTTTCGCTCCTGAAACAGCTGTGTTAAGTAATACACCGTCAGCACCTAATTCCATTGCATAAGCAGCATCTTTTGGAGAACCAATCCCAGCATCTACAATGACAGGAACAGATGATTGTTCAATAATAAACTGAAGGTTTAATGGATTAACCAGCCCTTTACCAGAGCCGATCGGTGAAGCACCAGGCATAATTGCGTGAACGCCTAGTTGTTCTAATCTTTTGGCTAAGACAACATCATCGGACATGTAGGGTAGTACGATAAATCCTTCTGCTAATAACATTTCAGATGCCTTTAATGTTTCAACTGGGTCTGGTAATAGCGATTTATCGCAGCCAATTATTTCGACTTTAATCATGTCACATAAGCCTGAAGCTTGTGCTAATTTGGCAATTCTAACGGCTTCTTCTGCAGTTTTTGCGCCAGCTGTATTTGGTAGTAACTTTTATTTAGTTAGATCTAGTTGTTCAAGAAAATTAGGTTGAGATTGTTCAAAAATATTCATTCTTCGTACTGCAAATGTTAAAATTTCAGCCCCAGAAACTTCTACAGCTTCTTTTTGAACCTCAAAGGAAGGAAATTTCCCTGTTCCTAGTAAAAGATTTGATTTGAATGTGTGATTTCCTATCGTTAACATTATTATCCTCCTCCTACAAAATGTACAATTTCTATTGTGTCTCGGTCTGACAATGTCAGTGAAGCGTATTGTTTTTTTAAGACAATCTCTTTATTCACTTCTACCACGACTATGCGGTTTTCTAACTCATACAACTGAAGCAAGTCCTGAATCGAATGTATAGTTTCTGGTAGTTCCATAGACTTCCCATTTAATTGAATAGTACGCACGATTTCACCCCCTTATATACGATTAATTTTAAAGGCTTCTATCCAGTCTTTTCTAACGTCTTTTTTGACAATCAAATCCCGAATCATTTGTCCTGTAGCAGGTGCTAACAGGATGCCATTGCGAAAATGACCTGTGGCAAATAAAATGTCCTCATCCTCAGGGTGGTAGCCGATAAATGGCTTTTTATCAAAGGTTTGGGGACGTAACCCTGCCCAACATGATTCGATTTTCAAATCAGTGATAGTTGGGAGCATCGTTTTGGCTTTTGCAATGAGACTTTCCAAACCTCCAAGTGTCGGCTGTTCATGCCAATCATTTTTCACCATAGTTGCCCCAATTACCAACCTGCCATTATCTCGCGGTACGATATAGCAGTGTTCATGAAATAATGTGTGTTTTAGAAGCGGCTGTTCACTTGAAACAGAGATGCATTCACCTTTGACAGGAGAGAGTGTATGATGTAACCCAAGTTGGTGGAAAAAGCTTGAGCTCCAAACACCATTTGCTACAACAACAGTCTTGGCTTGGAAAGTGCCTTTATTTGTTTTAATCGTGTAAGTATCATCTTCCTTTTGAATAGCAAGAACGGGCGTAAATTCAAAGATAGAAGCGCCAAACACTTGAGCACTTTTACTAAATGCTAGACAGGTAGAGTGAGGGAGCACATTGACATCATCTTCAATGTAAGCTGCACCAATAATATCTTCTGATACAGAATTCTCTCTGTTCCTAACTGCAGTGCAGTCGTACCAGCTGATCGTGGGAAGGGCGAGGGTGGCACTAAGCTCATCTTTTTCATGCTCCGAGTAAGCAAGCTGAAAAATCCCGCCTTTTCTTAGTTCGATATTTACACCACTAAGCTCCTTTAACTCATCCTGGAGCTGGAAATAGTCTAATTGACTACTTCGAGCAAAAGGGTAAAAAATTTCAAGATCGTCGCATTCTGAATGGGCTCCCAACATTCCTGCAGCGGCACGCGTTGATTTACTAGCAATTTGTGTTTCTTCAAAAACAGCCACATCGATGTTTTCTTTGGCTAAATAGTAAGCGATGGAGCAACCAATAATGCCTCCGCCAATGACTGCCACATCATATTTTGTTTTCATGTGCATTCTCCTGACATTTTTTCGAAAATATTAATGCTGATTCATAAGGATTGTCTGAAGCGAAAATACCAGACATAATGGCAATTCCATTTGCTTGTGCCTCTCGGAGCTGGTGTACCCGCTCTGATGTAATGCCACCTATAGCGAAGATTGGGATTTGTAGCTCTTTTTTTATGTCGATGATGGTATGTACACCATTAGGCACTTTACCTTCTTTACAGTTTGTTTCAAAGCAATGCCCATATAGCACATAATCTGCGCCATCAGCCTCCGATTGTTTGGCTTCGTCTATTGAATGAACAGAACGACCAATCCGTAAGTGAGGGTAGGCAGCTCTGACTTGTTTCACTGGAAGGCTATGCGATGGTAGATGAATGTTTGGGTTATCAGTTAGTAAAGCAATATCTAAGCGATCATGAATAACGATTTTTTCCTTGTTTACGCCTTGTTGTGCTAAAAGATTTAGGAGTGACAGAATTTCATGGACCGTTTTTGATTTTTCACGAATGTGAATGTAATCGACAAGATGATGGATGCTAGAAATTTTACTAGCCAATTCGTAAATTGTATGTGAATCATCAGATATGGCAATAAGTTTCATAATTGTTTGCTCCCTTGTA
The DNA here is from genome assembly GCF_044761695.1 of Lysinibacillus sp. NPDC097287. Classification (NCBI taxonomy): domain Bacteria; kingdom Bacillati; phylum Bacillota; class Bacilli; order Caryophanales; family Bacillaceae; genus Lysinibacillus; species Lysinibacillus sp. NPDC097287. The sequence continues at coordinate 199,870 of NZ_JBIWCX010000004.1, read as the reverse complement.
TTAAATCAACGCAAAAAAACCACTAACCTTAGGTAAAAGGAAAGTGGTTTTGTTAATTGCACGCAAAAAAGCACAAAAACAATGAACACTTCCCTACGCAGATACGAATCTGTTCAGGTTATGAGGGTTTAAAAGTAGCTACTTTATTCTCAGCCCTTATCAAGGGATCCCCTAGTGAATTGATTGAAGAGTTTTATCTTAAAATAGTAAATAGTTGCATGTATCAAATGTAATTTCGCTGTGGTTAATACTTCGTTAAAGTATCATAAAGATAAAAAAATTTCAACATAAATCAGAAAATTCTAATAAAATCAGGACTTTTTTCGTTAATGAAAGATAAAATTTAATGTGATAAACAGATAAATTGTATAAAATCACCACTATCAAGTTATTGATTGGTTATTATGTATTTTTATATAAACAAAATATGGAATAAAATTGATTCAGTAGTATAAAATTTCCAGAAAATATTGAATTCTACCCTGGTGGTGGATTAAGATGTCAACAGGCTCCTTATTTGTAATATAAAGGTTAGTTCAGGGCTTAATTTGTAGATATATCATCATTGGAGGGTGAAAATGAAAAGAAAATTATTTGTATTTTTTTCGTTATTAATGGTTACTGTACTAATGGTTAGTGGTTGTGGAAAGAGTGAAGAAGAAGCAAAAAAAGAAGAGAAAAAAGAAGTGACGGCTAATACCGATCAAGAAACGCCTGAAAAAGTAGACACTGAAGATGTTAATAAAGAAACAAAAGGTGTGAATGACTTTTCCTCACTAATTAAATATATGGAGAAAGAAACGCAAGGTACAACGAAGGTTCTTTATGAGAACAATGAACCTCAAGTACATGATATGGAAAACGTCACTATTTCACTAGATGGATATACAGTAGTAGCGTTAAATGATTTTCACACAGATTTTAAGATCCCATTTGGAGATCAAACAGACGGTGGTGTCATTTTAGCTAAGTATACAGTTAAGAATGATCAGGATAAAGACGTTTACTATATGCCTAGTTTATATATGACTTTTACTGGTGCTGAAAAAGATTATGGAAATAATAATCAATTATTGCCTAAAGAAGAGCAATTATCAACAGAGTTAAGTCCCACAACAGATTATTTACTAAAAGCTGGTGAAGAAGTAACAGGATATTTCGCATACTCATTTAGCACGACACATTTAGCAAAAATGAAAGAGCAAGGAACTGTGTCTGTTCCAATTCAAGTTCCATTTGCAGAAAAAGGAGATTTTGGTTCAGGCTTCGGGTCAAAAGGTAGATTTAATCTGGCTTTGGATGGTGAGGGAGCAGAAAAAATATCGAGCAACGCGGCTTTTTATGAAGATAGAGTAACGTTTGAGAACATGGGTGAAAAGAAGATGCTGAAAGAAAAAAGCGACATCAATGATAGCAAACAACTTGCTGATGTGAATGTCGTATTGGATGGGTATCAAATTGCAGAATTCACACCAAATGCTGAAGAAGCACCTAGGTTTGGAAATTTTAAAAATGGTATAGCTTTATTAACAGTGAAATATAAGCTAGACAATAAAAATACGAGCGAAGTTGATTTGAACTTCCTAAGTACAAAACTTACAGTAAATAACGGCTCTCAATATTTAAGAAATGAAGGTATGTTACAACATCCTAATAATAAAGAAAACCTTAAGCCTGGAGAAGCTCGTGATTACTTGCAAGTATTTGTGTTAGATAAAGAGCAATATGAGAAGATTTGGAAAGACAAAGCTTTTGAAATGGAATTTGGTCCGATTCTAGATGGAGAGGCAAAGGATATTTCTAAAGGCCATACGGTAACCTTTACTTTACCAAAATAATAAAAAAGACAGTAGGACTGACCTCGTATTTTATCAACGGAGTCAGTCTTTTCCTTTTAGATTTAAAACGTCATTCATTAGCACACAGTTGCTGTCATCTTCTTTTAGATGTGCTGATTAACCAATTTGCACCACTACAATTAAAATGAGAAGTTGATTTCCGTTATGGGCTACTAGCTTTCCTATGGGCGAACGTCGAGTAGCCCTCTGCTACAATTTATAAAAGTAGCCTTATACATATGGTGGATTTTTATGGGAAGGTTGATGAACATCTATAAAATCAACCAATATTCTCTTAATCAATATGCTTGATATAAAAATAATAGCCAAATAAGTTTTGGGAATATTTGTAGGATACTCTATAATGAAAAAAATAGATGCCTTAATAAAGAAATGACATGAAATAGATATTAAGGAGCTGTGGGATGAGAAAGTGGCTTGTTTTGGTGTTACTCATTTTACTAATTGCACCATTTGGTTATGTGGAACTGAAGAAAATGATATTCGAAAATCGTATTCAACAATATTTGACAGAAGAAAAGGCGTATGCAGAAGCAGAAATTAAGTCGATTGAATGTCAATGGCATTTTTTCGGACTTCCTAAGTACTGGGGGGAAGTAATCTATACGGATGAAGAAAATGTAGTGTATGTGTATTTCGCACATGATAAAGATCGACCGTTACAGTTTGAGTATTATACGCTAGACGGCAGTGAACCCAAATCAGAAGAGTTAAAGCATTATGAGCCACTATATAGATAAATTATGGGCTTGAGGGGATATGATGAATAAAAGGTTTAAAGCTTGGAGCATATTCATTTTTACAATTGGAGGAACAGTGGTATTACTAATATTCGGGACTGTCTTATTATTTTTTTATATTAGGGCATCGTTAATACCCGATGAAAAAGAAGAGGAAAAGGTAATTTCACTAGTAGAACAATATTTACAAGAGAAGTATCCAACCTTGAAGTACGAATTCACTCATGTCCTATATGATTCAATGGAGCATTACGGCGATTTTGACTATGCTGCAGTGATTTAAAATACAGAAACACAAGAAACGTTCATGGTTTATGAAAATAGATATACGGAACAAATAGAGGATGATATAACAATTCAAGAAGAGACAAAATTCATAGAACAAGTTAGGCCGAAAGTTTACAGTTATATAACTGAAACATTCGGAGAACCACAAGGTATGGCATTTACGCCTTCATATGATGATGAGTATCCACCTACCCTTAATATTAGTTTAAACAACAAAAATGAAGAGGTAAACGAAGAAATGTTCCAATTTTTTATTGATTATTTACAAAATGAGTTAATTATTAAACATGCAGCTGTACACATTATGTATGATAATGAAACTGAAACATGGGCTAAAGAATATTAATAAATAAAGCATGAGGTTTATTTTTTCCTCATGCTTTATTTTATTTAACCTTCAATTGTCTTTGTTTCCGATGAAATGAAGTTGAATCAACAATTAAGTTTAAGGGCGCAATTTTAGGATTTTGGAACTGTATAGGATGTCTGATTGGACTAGTAGAAGTGTTTGGAGAGATATAATGGCTCTCTTTTCTGTTGAAGGCTGTTTTCTCAAAGATTGTTGCTTTTAATTACTTAATTGAACAATAGCCAAAGACCGAGTTCAATTAACCTGCCCCACTGCCGTAATTTTGCAAGTTGAAATTGCAAATCTAAATATATCAGAATTTATTTGTAAAGTACCTAGCACTATGCCAAGACCTGTTTGTTCCACGTTAAAATTAGTTGCAATATCACCATCACTTACTAAAAGATTCACTGTAGAACCAATAAGTGTACCCAGCAATTGTCTAATTGGTCGTTCACGACAATCACATTCGCACCTAGAACCAACAGGTGGTAACAAGTTAATAGTAGGTCCTGGCGGCAAAAACCCTACCCCTATAACATCAGAAATATTTACCGCATAGGTTGTTGCTCCATCTGTAACAGTAACTAAAAAATCATTCACTTTAGTAATAGTGAATAAAAAAAAGAAAGGCGGTGCATTTACCTGGTCTACAATAGTGGCAAGAATTACAGTTTGCCCAACAAGTTGTTTTAAGACGGACTGAAGTGGTGAAACACAACAGTCACAAATACTCAAAGAGGGGGCGGCTGGAGGACAACAACTATTAAGTGCTTTGTACTTAACCGGCGGACAACATTCGGTAGGTTTCAGTCTAATGATTTTCTTTTTTTTGGACATAAATCCACCTCCATATTCCTTATATATTATGTTTTTTAAGGAGTATGAGATGAGAGTAATACCTAATCAGATTCTTGTTGAACGAACCTGCAACGTTTGCTAAATAGCAACAATCATTTCGAAAACAGCCTTGTTGTAATAACAATTGGGATTTCGCTTGTTTTTCCACAAGTTGTTAATGATGGGTTATAATGATGTATGTTTATGTAAGGGGTGATGAGAGCATGCAATCAAGAATATTGCTAGTGGAAGATGATGAATCAATTCAAGAAATGGTAGAAACTTATTTAACAAAAGAGGGTTTTGTTGTTGAGACAGCAGCTGATGGAGAGATCGGACTGATAAAGTTTTCACAAGGTTTATTTGATTTGATCATTTTGGATATAATGATGCCAAAAATTGATGGATTTGAAGTTGTGAAGCTGATTCGTGAAAAAAGTGCTGTTCCCATTTTAATGATGTCTGCGAAGGATACGGATGTGGATAAGGCAATTGGGTTAGGTCTTGGAGCAGATGATTATATTTGTAAACCATTTTCGATGATTGAGCTATCCGCACGGGTGAAGGCAGGTATACGGCGCTCAACAAAATATTCAGCACCATTAAAGAAACCAGACGAAGTGATTCAAATAGGCAATTTGAAAATAGATGTAATTAATTATACTGCTTGGAAGAAGGATGAAGTCATTAAACTCACTTCCAAAGAGTTTGAGTTACTAAAACTCTTTTCGAAAAATTGCAATCGCGTATTTACAAAAGCTCAAATTTATCAACACATTTGGAATGAAGAATATTATGGCGATGAGAATGTCATTAATGTTCATATCAGAAGACTGCGAGAGAAGATTGAGGATGACCCATCAAACCCAAAGTATGTTAAAACATTATGGGGAATCGGTTATAAGATGGAAGTGATATAGCATGGTTGCTATTTTATTGATGATTATTGTCACCTTAGTAGGCGTTGTTTTTTATCAATATCGCGTGCAGAAAAGTAAAAGGTTGAATTTACTTTATACTTATGAAAAGCTCCAGGATATTGTAGAAAAACACACAGGGGAAAAACTATTAGTGTTTACGGATGACAAAGAACTACAAAAGTTGTTAGTAGCTATTAATCTGTTATTAGAGGCTAAGCAAATCACGCAAGCCGATTATTCTAAAGTAGAGATGTCTATGCGCAAAATGCTTGCGAATGTTTCCCATGATTTGAAAACGCCGCTGACCGTTGTCCTTGGATATGTGGAGATGCTGCATACAGATCAGTCACTGAGTGAGGAAGAAAAGCGAGCATTACTAACAAAGGTGCAGACGAAAACAAATGAAGTCATAGAACTTATTCATAAATTTTTTGACTTGGCAAAATTAGAGTCTGGGGATAAAGAAATCGAGTTAACGAGAATCAATATGAATGAAGTATGCCTGCAAAATATTTTAGCGTTTTATGATTTGCTTACGGCAAAAGGATTTTCGGTCCATATTGATATACCTGAAAAACCAATATATGCACTTGGAAATGCAGAAGTGTTGAGCAGGGTGTTAAATAATTTAATCTCGAATGCCATTACCTATGGGGATGATGGGAAAACGCTAGGCATGCTTTTAAGAAGTGATGAGAAGTTTGTCTATATTGATATATGGGATAAGGGGAAAGGGATTTCTGAGTCACATATCGACAAAGTATTTGAGCGCATGTATACATTAGAAGACTCAAGAAATCGCTTATACCAAGGTAGTGGACTTGGGCTAACAATCACAAAGCGGCTTGTGGAGGCACTAGGTGGTGAAATACATCTTTCTAGTAGGCCTTATGAGAAAACCATTTTTACGATTATGTTAAAAAGGATACAGTTTTAGCTTGTAGAAGGAGTTATTCTGCATCCAGTAGTATGGTTATATATTGAGTAATATACAATATATGTTATTATTATATAACCATCTACTATATTTTATAGATAGGTACTGTATATTGTATGGTACCGTATATTAAATTGTACATAACAATAAAGAGACGGGGTGAGTATTCGTTGAATGTGCAATTTAAAAAAGGCGTTCTAGAACTATGCGTGCTTGTACAGCTTGATAAGAAGGATCGATATGGTTATGAACTCGTCCAGAGGATTTCTAACCAAATTGAAATATCAGAAGGTTCTGTCTATCCTTTATTAAGAAGATTAACAAAGGAAGAGTATTTTACAACATATTTACAAGAATCCAATGAGGGCCCTCCAAGAAAATATTATAGGCTTACTGATAAAGGTCGTGCATACTTACATCACTTAATGGACGAGTGGAAGGTATTCTCTGATGGAGTAAATCAATTAATTAAGGAGGCGGATCTCCAATGAGTAAAAAACAATTTTTGTTAATTTTAAAAAAGCAATTATGGAAGCTACCTAAAAATGAAAAAGAGGAAATCTTACAAGATTATGAGGAATATTTTATGATTGGTGTAGGGGAAGGAAAAACAGAAATTCAGATAGTAGCAGCCCTTGGTTCACCTAAACAAATAGCTAAAGAATTAAACGCTGTTTATGCTATTAAAAAGGTTGAAGAGCGAAAAAGCATTAGAAATATATTTACGGCATTGTTTTCAATTATGGGATTAAGTGTAATAAATTGTGTAATTATTATAGTGAGTTTATTTATGCTGATAATACTTATACCATTTACATTAGCTTATATCATTGGAGTCCCTATCATGATTCTATCGCCACTAATCTTAATAGTAATGGGATTTGTAAATGGATTTAGTACAATTGGAAGTGGGGAAATCCTTGAGTCTATAAAAGGGCTTAGTATAGGTTCTCTATTAGCATTCCTAGGGTATTATATAGCCAAATTTTCTTTCATACTATTACTAAAATATTTGAGATGGAACATATCAATTGCAAGGGGGAAGCAATTATTATGAGAAAATTGTTTTTTAGTTTTTTAATTCTGTTAACATTAAGCGCATGTTCGCAGGGGGAAAATATTGACGCTATTGAGGATGAAGTAGAGGATGAAGTTCGTTCTATACAGGATGTGAAGATTCCTGATGTTATTTTCACTTCTGAAAAACAAAAAAGTGTAATAGACGAAGAAGAAATAAAATTAAGCATAAAAATATATCTAGATAGCTTTGAAGAATTATTTATTGCGAGTGAATCATTTCAAGAGGCTATATATGATGAGAAGGAATTAACTATAGAAGACCTAGAGAAGTTAGACAAACTTAATAAACTTACAAAAAAAAATGATGAGAACTTCTCTAACTATATCTTAAATAATACATTGCCTGAAGGTTATGAAGAAGAATCTAAGAGAATTAGCAGGTACATTACAGCTGTAAATGAGGTACTTTATGAGATTGATGAAATGTTCGATGATGTAATGAATGACGCAAATGAAGGAGTTATTCCAAAAGTAAATCTTAAATCACTAATTTCTAATGTTGGGGCAGCGACTGGAAAAGAACAGAAGAAAATAGAAGAATTTCTTGATAAGAAAAATATTAAGACAAAAGCATTTGGACGGGGCGAATAAAAATAAAGAGAGTAATTTATTTGAACTTATAGATTTAAAGCTTAAAGAACGCTTCGTTAATGCAATTTTTATAGACAAGATTTTATTTCAACAGAAAAAAGCTTGTAGAAAACGGTATTCTACAAGCTTTTTTGTACACTTAAGAAACTTGTAAGGATTGGGTAAGAAAAAAGAGATGATCGTTTCGTACAATAAAAGTACAAAGGGAAAGGGGAATATAAAATGTCCTATATATTAAAAACAAATCAATTGACAAAAGTGTTTGAAGGAAAAGAAGTTGTTTCCGGTGTCAATATGCATGTAAAGCAAGGTGAAATATATGGGTTTTTAGGGCCAAACGGTGCTGGTAAAACAACGATTATGAAAATGCTGACGAATTTAGTTAAACCGACGAGCGGTGAGATTGAAATTTTCGGGGAGAAATTGACGAATACATCCTATGAAGTACTCAAGCGAATGGGCACGATTATCGAATATCCTATCTTCTACGAAAAATTGACAGCTAAGGAGAACTTAGAGCTCCATTGTGAGTACATGGGCTACTATGACAAAGCGGGAATCGATCGTGCACTAGACCTTGTGAAATTACACAACGTCGATAACAAAAAAGTGAAAGACTTTTCACTTGGGATGAAACAGCGCTTAGGGATTGCTAGAGCAATTACGACAAAACCAGAACTGTTAATTTTAGACGAACCCATCAACGGTTTAGATCCAATTGGTATTAAAGAGTTACGGGAGTTATTTAAAATACTTTGCAAAGAATTCGGCATTACATTATTAGTTTCTAGCCATATTTTAGCTGAAATGGAACTAATGGCAGATACGATTGGTGTCATTCAAGATGGCAAGCTGATTAAGGAAGTTTCGATGAAAGATATCAATGGCGAACAGACCGAGTACATTGAGCTTAAGGTTCTGGATATCAAAAAAGCTACTTACATTTTAGATCATAAACTAGGAATAAAAAATTATAGAATCATGAGCGAAAAAATGATACGCATTTATGAACTGACAGTTTCGCAGCAAGAAATTTCGAAGACGCTTATTATGAATGACATTGAGATTGAAAGTATCAATAAAAAGCATAGTTCTTTAGAGGAGTATTTCTTAAATTTAATGAACGGAGAGGGAATCCATGCTTAAATTGATGAAACTAGAATGGAAAAAACATCAAATATCTAGTTGTTTCAAAGGAGTAGCAATTTGTATTGTAGCAATTTTCTCCGCTGTTAGCCTTATGGTTTGGGGTTCCAAAGCTGATAGCGATTTGATGTTTCAAGATTATGCAGGATTCATGTCATTAACGAATGTTCTTATTAGAATAACATTTATCATTTATTCGGCTGTTATTTTAAGTCGTTTAGTCATTGATGAGTACAAGAATAAAACGATTCAATTATTGTTTACCTATCCATTGCAACGGAAAAAAATAATGCAAGCGAAGCTCTTAACTGTCTTTTTATTTTGTTTTTTCAGTATAGTCGTTTCTACATTTATCATCAGTATGTTAGTTTTCATCTTAAATCCAATGGTAGGATTCTTTGAAGTACCTGTTAGTATGGGGGATATCATTGCTACAGTCCCATCGACTTTTATAAACTCAATTATGATTGCTGGTGTAAGCCTGATTCCTTTATATTTTGGCATGAGAAAAAAATCAACGCCTGCAACAATTACTTCAGCAATATTAATTGGATCCGTACTAAATTCATCTACTAGTAATGGAAGTGGTCAGGTTAGTTTGTTCGACTTCATTGGAGTGCCAATTGCACTTTGTGTGTTAGGGCTAGCAATTGCCTATCTTTCTTACCGTAAAGTTGAGCAAATCGATGTGACTTGAATTTTTTAGATTTGCTTAAATTGATCGAGATAAGGATGGAGGGAATTCTATGCTACAGCTAATAAAACTGGAAATAAAGAAGTCTAATTTAGGTTGGTATATAAAAGGGGCGCTTCTTGCAAATATCATTTTGACAGCTATTATGTGTTTCGTTATTTTTTTGGGACAACAGGAAGGTGATTTACCGATTACATCTCACCAAGATGTATATATATTTATTGGTGCACTTGTGCGGGCGACATTTATCGTGTTTGCTTCTGTATTGATTGCGAAAATCGTCATCGAGGAATATAAAAACAAAACCATCTTGATTTTATTCTCTTATCCTATTAGTCGAAAAAATATAATTGCTAGTAAACTGATGCTTATAGCTTTGTTAACATTCATCACCATGATCTTCTCTAATGCTGTTGTTGCTGGTCTTTTCTCCATTATTAATGCTTATTTTTCGATCGTTCCATTTGAAATGACTGGAAATCAGTTTATGGGAGAGTTCACAAACATTGTGCTTTTTGCGATTGCTTCTGCAGGAATGAGCTTAATTCCATTGTATTTTGGCATGCGTAATCATTCTGTTCCTGCAACAATTGGTTCATCGCTCATCGTGGTGGCAATTGCCTGTTCCTATAACCCAGCATTCTCATTGATCACTTTCATTCCACTTCAGCTAGGGCTTGCAGCTGTTGGCGTAGCAATTGCGTACTTTGCCATTCGGAATATTGAGCGTGAGGATGCGATTTAACTTGATGAGCGATCAAACATAGGGGGAAATTGAAATGCAATTAGAGAATATTTTTAACACATCATTAAGTACGCAACTGTTTATAATTCTTTCTATAGTATCTTTGTTAATTGGATTATGTATGACTATTTTTGGCCTTGTGAGACAAAAGAGTCATCGAAAAAGTACGTTAGCAACATTTTGTATTGTTTTTGGCATTATCATTATTATCGCGCACACTTTCCAAATCGCAATGAAAATGCTTTTGTAGTGGAGATTTTTGTGACTATATGATCGTAATAGTAGCAGAATAAAACAGAAATCTATTATGGCATTTGGAAATGTCATGATGGATTTTTTGTGTACATAACGCCAATATTTTCTAATCTTATTCTAATGTAACTCTAAGGGGCTACTCATATTCTTCTTGTAAATTAAAATTATTAAGAAGTTAGAGGAGAGTTAACATGAAAATTGTAATTGTACCATCTGGATTTAAAGAATGTATGGACGCTGAAGAGGTCGCTTTGGCAATGGAACGAGGTATAAGACGTGTTGATCATTTAATGGAAGTGGATGTTATTCCGATGATTGACGGAGGAGAAGGATTTGCAAAGACCATTGTAAATCTAAAGGGTGGAACATTGCTAGACAAAGAGGTTACTGGACCAGTTGGACAAAAAATCAAAAGCTCTTTTGGAATTTTCGAAGCCAAAGGCAAACGTACGGCAGTGATTGAGATGGCAGCAGTTGCTGGCTTAAAGCTCGTACCAAAACATCAACGAAATCCTTTGAAAACAACTACTTACGGGGTCGGAGAGCTGATCATTGCAGCACTCGACGCTAGGGTTGACAATATTTTAATTGGCTGTGGTGACTCTGGGACATCCGATGGTGGAGCAGGAATGGCACAAGCATTAGGTGTTCAGTTTTTCGATATACACGGTCAACTCGTTGTAGTCAACGGTGGAGAAGATTTGATGGAGGCTAACTCGCTAGATACGAGAAACGTAGATCCAAGACTAGAAGAAGTTACGATAGAAGTAGCATGCAATTGGACGAATATTTTATGTGGGGAAAAGGGGGTTGCGCATGTTTTTGGTCCACAAAAAGGAGCAACTCCAGAGCAGGTCGATCAATTGGCAACTGGATTAGAACATTATGCGACTATAATTCAAGATGCGGTCGGGATGGATGTTCGCTCATTACCAGGTAGTGGAGCGTCAGGTGGACTGGGTGCAGGGCTAGTCGCGTTTACAGGTGCTAAATTATATCCAAGATTCGATATCATCATGAATTATATTAGTATAGAAGAAAAAATCGCAACAGCAGACATTGTTTTCACTGCAGAAGGTAGTTTAGATTTTCAAACACCTAATGGTAAAATTCCGTCAGAAGTAGCACGCATTGCTAAACAGAATAATGTTCCGGTGATTGCTATTACGGGAACAATCGGGAAAGGAGCAGCCGTAAACTACGACGCTGGGATCGATGCGTATAGTAGCATTATTCAAAAACCGACTACTTTAGAAAATGCGATGAAAAATGCACCGATTTGGATAGAAGAAAGTACCGAGTCTGCCTTTAGGCAAGTTTCAATCGGCTTAGGTATAGCAGAGAAAATGTATTATAAGGAAAGTGTGTGAAACAATGAGCACTAGGATGGAGAAACTAAAGACAAAACATACATGGATGAATCAATTTTCTGCGAAGTCAAAAGGAATCGTCGGTGTACATATCCTACTATTCGTCGTTATCTTATTTATACATGATCTCGATTACTCGGCTAAGGTTTCATTATTTGCGTTCTTATCAGCAATGACACTTTGGGTTTCAACGAAAATTCCAGCCGGATATGTCGCGCTGGCGCTCATCGTGTTTATTATCATCATGAAGGCAGAAGGTCCGGAGTTGCTATATCATTCATTATCCGAGGAAGTTGTATGGTTAATGGTAGGTTCTTTTATCGTTGGTGAGGCTGTCAAACAGTCTGGATTGGCTAGGCGTTTAACTCTTTCAATTTTAAGAAAGTCAAACAGTAAGAATAATGTGCTCTTGGGGATGACCTCGGTATTATTTACATCTGCTTTTTTTGTCCCATCTACTTCTGGAAGAGCAGCAATAGCTATGCCGATTATCAATCAGCTCGGTCAGAAATTTTCAGTAAATGAAAAAAGTGTGCTTGCTATTTTAGCACCGGTAATTATTTTAATGAGTACATCTGCGACATTAATCGGTGCAGGCTCCCATCTAATTGGCGTTAGTTTACTAGAAAGTACGGTTGGTGAAACCATCTCTTATATCCAGTGGTTCGTCTGGGGAGTCCCATTTGCTATAGTCATCACGCTTGTTTCTTATGTCGTTATAAAATGGTTGTTATGGCCGAAAGACGGCATGGGACAAATAGAAAACATACAAATTGAAGAGCAAGCTATGCATACTAAAAAGATGAATAGCCAAGAGAAAAAGACCGTACTATTGCTAGTACTGTTGATTGTAGGTTGGATGACAGAAAGTATCCATGGCTATGATATAGCATTTGTCACGATGATTGGAGCAATTATCGTCATGCTACCGAACTATGGCATCCTAAATTGGAAAACAGGAATGAAGTCAGTATCTTGGAATTTGATCGTATTTGTTGCAGCAGCAACAGCTCTTGGAAGAGTGTTAGTAGATACAGGTGTAGTGACGTGGATTGAAAAAGAGATGCTCAGTGTATTGCAGTTATTTGTTCTTGCACCAGAGTGGCTTATTGTTTTTATAATTTTGTTTGTAACTGTTACAAGCCATCTGTATATTACATCACATACAACACGTGCTGTTGTTTTTATTCCTAGTTTACTTTTATTTAGTGAAACAATAGGGATTGACCCTACAACAGTCGTATTCTTAAGTTTAATAGGCATGAACTATTGTGTTACAGTCCCTGTTAGCTCGAAAGCGTTGTTACTTTTTTACGAAGAGGGAGAAAGTTCATACGACGCAAAAAAACTAATAAAAATCAGTACGCTATTAATGCCACTTTATATATTAGTCATGATGTTGTTCTACTTCACGTATTGGCAGTGGATGGGCATACGATTATAAGGGGAAACAATTATTGTATTTATCTAGGAATCAAGATTCTCCATTCAGCGTTCTATCACAGCGAACAGTAAAAGGAGTTATAGCATTTCGTGATATCTTCCCAACAGTCAGGCTTGTAACGAAACGAATCATATTTGATGATGTAGTAACAGAAGGCTTAGAAATATTAATGAAAGAAAGTATCTCATTAAAATACTTGTGAATTTACAGTTATAAAAAGCTTAAGGAAAACAATCATTCCTTAGGCTTTTTATAATTTGATGTAAGAAATCAGTTTCTCTTTAAATAAATGTTCTTAGGCATTATGAGAGAATAAGAACGGACGGATGGCATATTTTTAAGGAAATGAGCATTGTATTATCGTATGATATTATTAGGAAGAGATACATTATATTGGAGGGATAGTAGTGAAGAAAGAAATTAACTATTTAGTAGATATGTATAGAGATGCTTACTACCCAGATTTTTTAGTGGATAAGGTAAAAGAAGCAATTAAAGCAGTCGAACATTTTCTGGAAACTGAAACATACACAACCGAATCGGTGCAATATAAATTAGATGCGATGACCGAAAAAATTAATGATTTAACAGAAGAATTTTACGCTCATGATAGTGAAATTGAAACAGTTGCAAGAGAATCTATTGCGGATACTGTCTTCTTAGTTTTAGAAGCTTATAAAATCGATATTGATATCGAAGAAGCTATTCGAAATAGAGATTGGTAATATAAGTGATAATTTTGAATTTTACCTGTGTAAACAAAATTATACCGGTGAGTTTAAAATAATCATGGAGGGTTGCAAATATGCAGAAAAAAGTACGGGAAATGGGCATTGTGATAGGGAAGTTGCCAGTAGGTGAGAAAAATTGTATTACGGATGTGGTGGGGGTACGTGTCGGGCATGTAACACTGGATTATGAAATAGGCCAAGAAGATGAGCGTGCATGTACAGGAGTCACAGCGATTTTACCACACGGCGGGAATTTATTTCAGCAAAAGGTAACGGCTGCAAGTTATGTACTTAATGGTTTTGGTAAAACGACTGGGCTTGTGCAGTTAAATGAACTAGGGGTTATTGAATCTCCAATTATGCTGACCAATACTTTTGGTGTCCCGGCTGTGACACAAGGGACGTTGCAATATATGCTAGATGCTAATACAGAAATCGGTAATTCGACGGGGACGATAAATATTGTTGTTGGGGAATGCAACGATAGTTACTTGAACTCCATTCGCATGTGTCCAGTTACCCCAGAACATGCGATGGAAGCGATTCAGGTTGCGTCAGAAGATAGAGCTCTAGAAGGAGCAATTGGTGCAGGAAAAGGCATGGTTTGCTTTGGCTATAAGGGAGGTATTGGTTCATCTTCGCGTGTAGTTGCAGTAGAACAAGCGGAAGTAACCTATACTGTTGGCTGTATGGTGTTGAGTAATTTTGGACATAGTTCAGATTTTTCAGCGGAGCGTTATCAGATTTCGAACGCTCAAGGTGATTCTACTTTATCGCCTACAGATGGCTCAATTATCATTGTGTTAGCGACGGATGCACCGCTTAGCAGTCGCCAATTATCCCGTGTCATTAAACGTTGTGGTATCGGTCTTGGACGTACAGGTAGCCATTTTTCTCATGGCAGCGGTGACATAGTAATTGGCTTCACAACAGCACACCTTATTCCACATATGACGGATCAGATTGTCGAAACACGTGTGCAGCTTCGAGAAGACCATCCTATAATGAACCAGTTATTTACTGCGGTGTCAGAGGCAACAGAGGAAGCGATATTGAATTCACTATCACAAGGAGTAACAACGACTGGACGAGATGGTCATGTTGTTAATGCTTATAAGTTTCAAAGAATTAAATAATGCATATTTTAAAGAGTTATTGAAGCACAAATGTGTACCAATAGCTTTTTTTTTTATGTAAAACAGTACGTTACGAATCTATGTATCAATTTCTAGAAGTAGAGTTGCATATTTAGTGTTAAAACAAATTTTCATGAAATATCCTGTATTTATACTACTATAATCTAGTCATTAAATAGTAGGTGCGTTAACATTTGACTGAAAATATTCAATTACCCAGTAATTTAACATGCATTTTTATTCCGCCGAGAATGGAGGTGAATCGTGTTGCGAGGTGACATTTATCAACCTATTGGTGTATTAAAAACTGCAAAAAGACAACAGTATCCATTTGTTCGGGAAAATGGTGATCTACTTATTCAAATTGAGGAAGATCATCCTAGAATTTTTATTCAATCTTTCTACTATCTTCAACACATTCCGAACAGTCTAAAATCGCTTTATTTGCGTGAAGGTGCTTACGAGCGATTGAAGCATGCAGTGCTGTTATTACCTGAAAACTATAGCCTGATTTTGTATGACGGTTTTCGACCAATACAGGTGCAGCAGTATTTATTTACGCATTTTGCGAAACGAATAAAACTGCAATATCCTTATTTCACAGAACAAGAGGTTTTGAACGAAACACATAAGTATGTGGCGTTTCCAAACAAAGGCCAAGAATTTAATACACCACATTTAACAGGGGGTGCGATTGATTTAACGCTTGGAGATTTGAATGGTCGAGCATTGAATCTAGGTACGGCATTCGATGAGATCAGTGAAAAGTCAGAAACTCGTTATTTCGAACAGCACCCACAAGAAAATACAGAAGCATGTATTCACCGTCGTCTGCTGTATAACTGTATGACAATGGTAGGTTTTTCGAATTATTCAGAGGAGTGGTGGCACTTTGATTTTAATAATATTTCTTGGGCAAGACGAGAAGATTCGCAAGTAGCGGGTTATGGTGCGATTGAAGCAAAGATTCAAGATAATCAAGTAAAGGGGTATCGTTATCTATGATTCATAGCAGCCTCACTATGACACTAATCACTCATTCCTGAAAGAATAATAAAATGGGGGTTAACTAATGATTATTCCAAAAGCATTGAAAAAAGGTGATACAATTGCGCTCATCAGTGCTTCAGGTGCTACACCGTCTGAAAAATTACCACGAGCAATTGAAAGTATTGAGAAGTTAGGTTTTAAAGTAGTCGTAGGGGAAACATGTCGCGCTAGGCATGGCTATTTAGCGGGCTCAGATGAACTTCGTGCAAAAGAAATCAATCTAATGTTCCAGGATCCAACAATTGACGGCATTTTTTGTATAAGGGGTGGATATGGTGCAACAAAAATTCTATCACGTCTTGATTTCGAGATGATCAAAGAGAATCCTAAAGTATTTGCAGGTTATAGCGATGTGACCGCACTACATATTGCTTTTAACCAAAAATGTGACTTCGTGACATATCATACACCAATGCCCTCTACTGAATTTATTCGATCAGATATGGATGATTATACATGGGGATATTTTATCAATAGCGTCATGGATACTAGTAGAAGCGGCTATTTTCTTGATAATCCACCCACTCTGCGAATGACGACGCTTGTAGCTGGTGAAGCAACGGGGCAGCTGATTGGTGGTAACTTAACATTAGTAACGGCGTCACTTGGAACATCTTATGAAATCGATACAAAGGGCAAGATTTTGTTTTTAGAAGATATAGATGAAAGCGAACATCGTATAGACAGGATGCTTACGCAATTAAAACTAGCAGGGAAGTTTGATGAAGTAGCGGGGATACTATTAGGCGCATGGACTAACTGTGGTCCAGAAAATCCAAGTCAACCAGAACATTGCCTATCATTACAAACTATCTTCAATGAAATTTTAGTACAGTTTAATAAGCCTATTTTAATGGATATTGCCTGTGGTCACTGTTTACCAACGATGACTCTTCCATTAGGTCGAACAATTAAATTTAACGCAGATACACAGATTATTGAAGTCATAGGGTAAGTTAAATATGGAGCAAACAATTCTGCAAATGCTGCAAGAAAGCCCCTATAAAGTACATCAGTTTGTAAAAGATGCGAAGACAGACCATTACTTTATTGGAGAGCGACTGGATGAGGTCTTCTCAAGTGCAAGTTTGATAAAGGTGCCTATGCTACTGGCTATGTTGGATGTTTGGGAGCGTAATAATGAGTCATTAGATCAAGTGATTGTGATTGCACCCGATAGATGGGTCAACTTTAGTGTGATCAGTGAATAACGACTTGAGTCGATTACCTTATATGAGTTACTAGTGTGGAAGATTGTGACTAGTGATAATACAGCGACTAATGTGCTGATTGATAATATTGGCATGGACACGTTAAATGAATATTTCTGCAAAATTGGTCTAAAGAAAACCAAACTACAACGTAAGATGATGGATTTTGAACGGCTTGCGAATGGCTTTGATAATGTGAAGTCTGCACGTGATATGGCGCATACTTTTACCCATACTTATCGCAAAACTTATTATCACCGTCATTTAGTGCGCAGGGCATTGATATTTTGAGCCGTCAGCGAGTCTGTGACTCTCTAAAACGTTATATAGTAGATGATGTGAAAATGGCCCATAAAACTGTTGGTCTTGATACTGTCGACCATGATGTGGGGATTGGTTACAATAACAAGAATGATTATATTATCGGAGTTTTCATCACTGAAGTGACAAATATTAATGGCGCTCAACAACTCATCGGTCGCATCTCTAAAGTTGTTTATGAGCAGCTAGTAAATAAGAGAGGTGGGATTACATGAATGCCATTGTCATTGTTATGATAGCGAACTTACATGCAAAACCGAATGCTGCATCTGAGCTTATTGATGAGGTTCTATATGGCATGTCTGTTCGTATACTGGAAGAACTTGAAGACGAATGGGTGCGTGTTCAAACAGCTTATCGCTATGAGGGCTATTGCGAGAAAGAGTGTTTACTCATTGATGATACGAAAACAAGGGCGTGGCTGGATGAAGCGACTTATGTGATTCACCAAAGTTTTGCTGATATTTTACAAGAACCTCGAATTCAAAGTATGAAGATAATGACACTTGTTAAGGGTTCAATATTACGCTATATCCCTAAGGAGGGCCTAGATGCTAAATGGGCTATGGTGCAATTGGCAACAGGGGAAATTGGCTATCTACGAAAAAAATGGCTACAAGAAAAGGTAGATGAGAATAGCCAATCAGAGCAAAAAATGCGAGAACAAGTAGTCCAAACAGCACTTAGCTATTTAGCAACACCATACCGTTGGGGAGGGAAGTCTCCACTTGGCGTGGATTGCTCGGGTCTTTGTTCGATGGCCTATATGCTATGCGGGGTTCAAATTTACCGAGATGCCCAAATTGTTGAGGGCTTTCCTATAAAGGAAATTTCATTTGATCACATTCAGAAAGGAGATTTATTGTATTTCCCGGGGCATATAGCTATGTATCTAGGTGATAGTCAATATGTGCACGCATCAATTGGTGGTAATGAGGTCAATATTAATAGTCTAAATGAACAACATCCGCTATTTCGTAATGATTTAACGACAACAACAATTACAGCTGTGGGGAGCTTATTTTTACCTAAAAAAGATTGAAGGTTTATATAGGCGTCTATACGAGGAGGATATGAGAGAATTAGAAGAAGAAACTGGTTATCTTGTGGAAATAGTCGATGAAATAATGACGAAAAAAAGAAAGTATAGTGAAAATTATATGTTCATTGAGGTCCATTATTTCTTAGTAAAGCTTATTGGTGGGAAAAGAAAAATTCAAGATCCGGATAATTTGATTTATGATATTGCTTGGAAAACTATAGATGAAATAAACACAAAAGATTTAAGTTTTCCTGAAGATAGAGAAATTTTTAATAGGCTACTTAAAAAACGAATATAGCTATAATTTTTACAATACGAACGAGGTGCTTTAGTTATACATTCGATTTGCTAGATACCAACATAAAAACAGACATTAATTTGTATTAATGTCTGTTTTATTAACGCTTTGATTTTTTAGCTGTATCTTTAATTATTCGAACGACCATTTATTGATTGTTGAATTAGAGTTGTTAAAGTTTCAATCCCTTTTTGTTCCAAATGGACACCGTCTGGAGCAAAATATTCTGGATGGTCCAGGGCCGCAGAATACCAATCAATTAAAGTAATATTGTCATGCTCTTGAGCTTTTTTATAGAGAGTATTATTCACTTTTCCCTCCCATGAACGTGGAACGTGCGTATTCACTAAATAAATATCAGCATCCAAAAAAGCTTCAAGCAGCATGTCAATCTGATCATTCGTAAAATAACCATTTGTCCCTAGTTGAATAATGACCGCTTTTTCTGGGCTGTTGAAATGAGCATAACTAGGTACCAAATCGACAGCTTGAGAAACCTGTCGCCCAATTTTTGCATCAATAGTAATGTTAGGATAAATAGTAGATAAGCTTTTAGCAATATCTATCATCACTGAATCTCCAATAGCTAATATGCCAGTATAAGATTCGTTCAAAGAATTTGTACTTGAATCATTTTTCTCCGTTTCTATATTATCTTCAACACTCGCTTCATCTTTTTCTTCAACTAAATCAGTAGTATTTTTCTCTAGTGCCTCCTGATCTTTTGTAGATGTCTGTTCGCCAGTATTTATTTCTACTTTTGTTGGAAGTACTTCTGTTGAATCTGGTTGTGCTTCTCCTACAACACCTGTAATTCCTGTGAAAAATAGTAGAAGGAGTAGAGAGATCAGGACAGTTGATGTTTTTCTAACAAATGAAAAACACTTCCACTTAGTAATGTTTACAGACAGGTACTTCCGATAATATGATCTGAATCCTTGTTGACGAATCGGCACTTCAATAAAACGATATGATAATTCTGCGATTATCAATATGAGAACTAGCTGTAAACCGACACGCCAGAATACTGGATTACCTATTTCGTGAACAGGGGTACCCAACACCATAATAGGATAATGCCAAAGATAGATACCGTAAGATCTTGAACCAATCCAGCAAAGGGGTTTAAAAGAAAGTAATTTCCCTAAAAAGCTACTTGGATGACAAACACATGCTATTAATACCGCAGCGTTTATGCAAAGAAGGAACATACCTCCTCTGTAAAGAAAGGCTTGATATTCATCCACAAAAAAAATACTTAGTATGAATATACTGAAGGCAATCAAGCCTATACTATTTAGTTTACGAACATGCTCAGCAGAAAGTTTTTTGGAAGAAAGTCTTTTCATTGGCCAGACTAAAGCTAACCAACAGCCTATCAGCAATTCAAATACACGAGTATCTGTCCCATAATAGATACGGCTAGGATCTGCTCCAGGCTGATACAGTATACTCATTAACATTGCTGAACATAATGCACCGAAAAAGACGATTATCGAAAACTTGCTTCGCTTTTTAAATATATGTAGTCCTAAGATTAATAGAATTGGCCATATGATATAAAATTGTTCTTCAATTGCTAAAGACCATAAATTTTTCAAAGGGGAAGGAGATCCGAAACTGTCAAAATAAGATAGTTCTTGGAATATGAACCACCAATTACTTGAGTAAAAAATAGAAGATATTGCATCTCCGCGCAAAGTATTTAGAAGTTCCTTATTAAATAAACTCGCCCACACGAAAGTAATCAAAATCATTACATATGCTGCTGGAAGTAGACGTCGGAACCGTCTAATCCAAAATTGACGCAAACTAACCGTTAACTGATTTCCTTCAATCGGTAAAATGGTGGAGGTTATTAAGTAACCTGATAAAACAAAAAAGATATCAACTCCTAGGAATCCCCCGCTAGCCCAACTGAAGTTAAAATGGTAAGCAATTACAGCTAATACTGCTAAAGCTCTAATCCCATCTAATCCAGGGATATACCGTTGATTGAATGTCTTGCCTAACATAAATACTCCTCCAATAATAAATGAAAACTCATTCTTGTTAATTATCTATTAAACTATTGTATAAATAGTAACATAGACTCCCTTTGTTTTGTTATTTATATTTCAACTTAGTAAAAGACGTATGAAATACCTATAAAGTTTAGATTTGAGTCAAATTAATTAAGGAGTTTTATTAAAAATATCGTTCTCCAACTAATATTTGGATTCGATGGGGGCTTCTTGAATAAGAAAATTGGGCGGCGTATGTATTTGAGGCTTAATTTCTTTTTCTTAAGGTTTCGCTGTGTTACATGATTCGAGGTCAAGGGGGTTGAGTTCGAAATGAATGCTTGCGGGTGAAAATAATGCTTAGCAAAGAGGCTGTATTGCAATTCACTTAGTAACAACGAAATGATTTGAAAATTTTATAAAGACGGCTGGAAGTAATTTGAAATAAATTTCGAATAGTGTACACTTTAATACAGTATTCTATTAGGTGTACATCGTTGAAGGAAGAATTTATAAATGGTTTTTTTAGATAACTAGCGGAGGCAATTATATGTCTGATATTGAAAAAGTAAAGGAGTACTTTTGTTGAATATTTGATTCGCCAAATACTCAAATCAAAGCAGCGATAATCCCACTGATCTGAACCCCGAATAATGTACACACAAAAAAGTGCCCTATTCGGGGTTCAGTATTGGGGAAGGCTTTTGTATAGGGATGTTGAGAAAAATATCGTGAAAAAAGCAGTTTTAATAGTAGTAAGATCTAATAAATCACCTAAAAATAAACAAGGTTGTTTTAATACTCATTGATATGAATTTAATCAGTAATTACCAATCCCAATAGAGAAGCAAATTGAATTGCCTGATTAGAATTTACTTTGCAGCCTTTCAAATCTTCCAAAGATACAGTAAGTGATTCAAATGTAGAATTACTAATATCTATCCCTTTTAGTGATGTTTGTTCAAAGTTGGCACTGTTAATATTACATAGTCTAAATTCGACGTTCTTAAATTTACAATCATAAAAATCTGAACTTACTAATGAAGTATCTTGAAATTTAACTTTTTCTAGTTTTGAATTTCCGAATGCGGCTAAGTTCAGTAAAGAATTATCAAACTCAACATTACCAAAGCGTGAATCAGTAAAATCCAGACCTAATAATTTGCAATTCTTAAATACCACTCTATGTATTGAAGAACTCCTCAAATTAGCGTTTGAAAAATCGCAATTCTCGAATATAACATCAGTTATGTCGATATTACTAAAATTAGTATTGTTAAAGTTACAATTTACTATGGACATATTAGATAATCGTACTCTTGGTAACACTTCATTGGAAAAGAAGGAATCATAAATTACGCACATGTTAAGTTCTGGTTCTTCTTGATAAAAAATATCTTGGAAATTCATTGTAGGTAAATCGTTGGGAATTCTAGGTGAATCAATTTTCATATAACTACCTCTTTCAAAAATTAAATAGGTCCATTTACTAAGGAATAGACTTCTTATACCTATAATAGAAACTTTAAGATATTATTGATTATATTAATAGACTATATTTTTATGAGAATGTGTGTGCAATTTTTATGCACTCCTCTTAAAGAAAGAATAAGCTCCAGTTGGAAATTCGAAGTTTTGGATATCTGAGTAAGATGTGTCTGAAGATAATACATCCTATTCACTAGTTCTTAAATTATCTGAACCCGGAGTAGTGAACACTTTATAAATAGTGTTCTATTCGAGATTCAGTGTTGGTGAAAGCTTTTGTAAATAGATGTTTTCAGATTAAAGGGGGCTCTACCATGAATATTATTGAAATTAATCATTTGACGAAAACTTATGGGCATGCAAGAGGGATTGTTGATGTTAGTTTTAACGTAAAAGAGGGAGAGATTTTCGGATTTATTGGACCAAATGGCGCTGGGAAATCAACGACCATTCGTACATTATTGTCACTGATTCACCCAACAAGCGGAAATGCCAAGATATTTGGGAAGGACTGTGTCGAGTTCGCGCCTGAGATTGCCAAGGATATTGGATATTTGCCTTCAGAAGTGTTTTATTATGACAATATGAAGGTTATCGATTTACTTAAATACTCAGCCAGCTTTTATAAAAAAGATTGTCGGTCAAGAATGAAAGAATTGGTTGAGATTATGGAACTGGATACAACGAAAAAAATTGATGACCTATCCTTAGGCAATAAAAAGAAGGTAGGCATTGTGCAAGGGCTGCTACATGAACCTAAACTAATCATCCTAGATGAGCCAACGAGCGGTCTAGATCCGTTAATGCAACAAAGGTTTTTTGATTTGCTCATTGAAGAAAATAAAAAAGGAGCCACTATTCTTTTTTCCTCTCATATTTTAAGTGAGGTTCAAAGATTATGTGATCGAGTGGCTATTATTAAAGAAGGTAAAATTGTCACAGTTGAAAAGATCAGTAATTTACAAGAAAACAATTATAAAAAGATTAAAATAGAGACGAAAAATGCTATTAATCAGGATTTCTTTAACATCGCCGGTGTTAACAATTTTAACGTCGAAGATAACATGGTGAGCTTCATTTTTAAAGGCGATATTAATACAGTTATGAAAAAGATAGCGGAATTAGAAATAATCAATATTTGGATAGAAGAGCCGGATTTAGAGGAAATCTTTATGCATTACTATGAAAGAGAGGACTAAAAGCGATGAATATTTTTGTTCATGAGCTAAAGGCTTATCGAAAATCAACGTTTGTTTGGACATTTTCTCTAATTGCCATAGTCGTTCTTTTCATGTCTATGTTTCCTTCCATCTCGAAAGAAATTGTAGAATTTACAAAACTGTTGGAAGGTTTTCCAGAGCCCGTAAGAAAAGCGCTGGGGCTTGAAATTGAAAGTATCGGTTCTATTCTAGGTTACTATTCTTATATGTTTGTATACTTAACGCTTTGTGGGGCTATTCAGGCCATGCATATTGGGACGTCAATCGTCTCCAAGGAAGTACGTGATAAAACAGCAGATTTCCTTTTAACGAAGCCCGTTTCACGTACTACAATATTAACAGCTAAACTAGTGGCAGCACTGACTGCATTAGTAATGACAAATGTAGTGTTTTTAATTTGCGCTTCTATCATGGTAACGCAGGTGAGTACTGAATCTTTTAGTGTGAAAAGTTTCTGGATGATTTCGATGACATTGTTTTTTACGCAGCTCATTTTTTTATCGTTAGGCATTGTAGTATCTTTCGTTTTTCCAAAAATTAAATCTGTCTTAACCGTATCTCTTGGAACTGTTTTTACTTTTTTCATTATTGGCTTACTAGTCTCAACTACTGGTGATGATGTAAAACGTTATTTAACACCTTTTAAATATTTTAACCCAGCGTATATCATAGGAAATTCTAGCTATGAGATCTCCTTTATGCTCACGGGAATTGGCATTATCGTCATTTCATTAGTTGCTAGCTACATCATGTATACGAAAAAGGATATCTAAAGGATTTAAATCCAACATGGGGGGATTTAGTATGAACATATTTTTGAGGGAAATGAGCGCTTATCGGAAGTCGTTAATATTTTGGTGTATCGGCGTGATTTTCTTGATTGGCTCTGGTATGGCTAAATTTGAGGGGATGGCATCATCTGGTCAATCGATGAATGACATTATGATGGCCATGCCAAAGTCTCTGCAGGCGATAATGGGTACAGGAACGCTAGATGTATCCAAGGTGAGTGGTTATTTTGGTGTACTATATATCTATTTGTTACTTATGGCGACAATTCACGCTGCAATGCTAGGGGCTACGATTATCGCAAAAGAAGAACGAGATAAGACAGCAGAATTCCTATTCGTAAAGCCTGTTTCAAGAAGTAAGATTATTTCTGTTAAATTATTAGTGGCTTCAGTGAATATTGTACTATTCAATATCGTAGCGGGGGGTTCCTCTATTTATTTGGTTGGAAAATACAATGAAGGTGCGTCTGTGACTGGCGATATCATTTACGCCATGATAGGGATGCTTCTGTTGCAGGTATTATTTTTGCTCATCGGTTCAGCCATAGCAGCGGTCAGCAAAAGGCCAAAGATAGCAGTATCTTTATCAACAGGAATCCTTTTGGTAACCTATATAGTTTCGATTGCCATTGATTTAAACGAAAAGCTAGCATTCCTCAAATACTTTACGCCATTTAAATATTTTGAGGCAAAAGTTGTGATGAATGGAGAAGGGTTAGATACCATTTTTGTACTATTATCACTAAGTCTGATAGCAGTTCTGTTAATGATAACTTTTTTGTTTTATAGAAAGAGAGATTTAAATGTGTAATGTATTATTTAGTAAGGTCTGAACTGGCTATTGTACTGAGTTCAGACCTTTTTATTTTGCCCTCACAAGAATGTATATTAGCCAGGATTTTGTATTAATAATTCTTAGGCACTTTTACGAGCACGTACCTGCCAGTCCACATTTCTGTTGTAACAATTAATCTTTCACCATCTCACTCGAAAAACAAGCCACTGCCTTCTTTGTCTTTGAAAGACCATCCTTTTAAACTAATCATTTTTTTAATTTTTTCGTCAGTGTCTAAATTTCCATTATTGTTACTTCTCGTAATATACCATGTTCTATCATCTTCTTTAGTCAACATTACTACATCTTCGTTTGAATCATTTAGCTTATGTAAAATAACCTTTTTAGATAAATTAATTATGGGAGATTGAGGATAATATAGTGTGTTAGTAAAGATAAAGTAACCCGCGATTAATAGTACTGCTATTAACCCTAAATTCAATTTTTTCACGAACTACCTCCTTGAAGTAATAGTAATTATTATTTGCACTATAATAGAGTTTCATTCGACAGTTATTCCTAAAAACCTTTATATCAAGCTAATTTAAGCACTATAAATTAGCTTAGGCAGATTACAAAGTTCTAGAACGGGTACAGATGACGTATATGAGAATAAAGCGAGGTTATAAGAAATATAATGAAATTTGGACATAATAAGAGTCTGTATCGGTCGATTTTTAAAGTTGAGTTTACGTTATTTGAACAATTTATTGATGAAGAAAAAGGTAAATAATCGGGGGGATACAAGATGCACAATTTATGTACTGTGATTACTAAAGGCTATCAATCGTTCACACTAGAAAATATCACTACAAGGAGCTATTTATAATGATTGTATTTGAGAATGTCACTAAAAAATATGATAATGACCAGATAGCGGTGAATGCCATTGATCTTGAAATTAAGAAAGGGGAATTCATTGTCCTCATCGGTCCTAGTGGTTGTGGAAAGACGACTTTACTAAAGATGATTAATCGATTAATTCCATT
The DNA here is from genome assembly GCF_044761695.1 of Lysinibacillus sp. NPDC097287. NCBI lineage: Bacteria > Bacillati > Bacillota > Bacilli > Caryophanales > Bacillaceae > Lysinibacillus > Lysinibacillus sp. NPDC097287. Next base: position 173,497 of record NZ_JBIWCX010000004.1, on the reverse strand, counting down.
GACTGAAGGTACTATTCGTATTAACGGAAAAAGAATAAGTGATTATAACATTCATGAGTTGCGCTGGAATATCGGCTATGTGCTTCAGCAAATTGCTCTGTTTCCGCATATGACGATTGAAGAGAATATATCCGTTGTGCCTGAGTTAAAAAAGTGGCGACAAGAAGAAATACAGAAACGCGTTCGACAGCTATTAGAAATGGTAGGGCTTGATGCGGAGAAATACAGCCAACGAAAACCAATAGAGCTCTCAGGTGGAGAACAACAAAGGGTTGGTGTTATTCGTGCACTAGCAGCCGATCCCGAGATAATTTTAATGGATGAGCCATTTAGTGCACTTGATCCTCTTAGTCGTACGAAGTTACAAGATGATCTTCTTGAGCTTCAACGAGCGATTCAAAAAACCATTTTTTTTGTGTCACATGATATGCAAGAGGCAATAAAGCTAGGCGATCGAATATGTGTGATGAAGGATGGCGAAATTGTACAAATTGGTACGCCTCAAGAAATCATCCAAAATCCAGTAAATGATTTTGTTAGAGAATTCATTGGGGTGAACGAGCACGCGTTAAAGGATTTTAATACTCAGCAAGCGGACGAATCGATTTCTTCTATAGAATCCGTAGAAAGAGGGGATTCGAATGACTAATTTTTTCGACGTTTTCAATGAACGAAAAGGACAGCTATTAGCCTCTTTACTCGAACATATTCAAATTTCATTTATTGCTTTATTTTTTGCAGTTGTCATTGCGATTCCTCTAGGTATCTATTTAACAAATAAGAAGAAAATTGCAGAAAGCATTATTGGCATTAGTGCTGTTTTACAAACAATTCCTTCATTAGCACTACTGGGCTTGTTAATTCCACTGTTTGGAATTGGTAAAGTGCCTGCAGTCATTGCTTTAGTTGTATATGCACTATTACCGATTTTACGCAATACTTTCACTGGCATAAATGAAGTAGACCCATCGCTTAAAGAAGCGGCTACTGCTATGGGGATGAATACTTGGAAAAGGCTTGTGAAGGTGGAACTGCCACTTGCTATGCCTGTGATTATGGCTGGAATTAGGACAGCCATGGTATTGATAGTAGGGACAGCAACACTAGCTGCACTAATTGGTGCTGGGGGATTAGGGGACATCATTTTACTTGGCATTGACCGTAATAACCCTTCTCTCATTATTTTAGGAGCTGTACCTGCTGCGTGTTTAGCGTTATTGTTTGATTTTTTACTAAAAAAACTTGAATCTCTGTCCTTTAAAAAAACGGTCACAGCACTAAGTGTGATAAGTGTAGCAGCAGTACTCATGATTCTATTACCGTTAGTCAATCTTCATGAAAAAGAAGAGATTGTAATCGCCGGTAAACTTGGATCTGAGCCTGAAATTCTTATCAATATGTATAAATTACTGATTGAAAATGAAACTGACTTAACCGTTCAATTAAAACCTGGTCTCGGTAAAACTTCTTTTGTTTTTAATGCGCTCAAATCCGAAAGTATCGATATTTACCCAGAATTTACGGGAACGGCAATTGCCGAGTTTTTAAAAGAGGAAGCCATAAATAATAATGCAGAGGATGTTTACAATCAGGCAAAGGCAGGAATGATTGATAAATTCGACATGGTGATGCTTAGTCCCATGCAGTATAACAACACCTATGCGCTGGCTGTTTCAAAAGAAATAGCGGAAACGTATCAATTGAAAAATATTTCAGACATCAAGGCCATTCAAGAGTCCATAAAAGCAGGATTTACACTAGAATTTAATGATCGTGAAGATGGCTATTTAGGCATTCAAAAGCTTTATGGAATTACTCTTGCCAATATAAAAACAATGGAGCCGAAGCTTAGATATCAAGCGATGAATTCAGGCGATATTCAATTACTAGATGCCTATTCGACAGACAGTGAAATACGACAATATAATTTAACAGTCCTAGCTGATGATCAACAGCTCTTCCCGCCATACCAAGGGGCCCCATTAGTAAGAGCAGAAACACTTGAAAAATACCCCGAAATAGAACAAGTGTTAAATAAACTAGCGAATCAAATAACGGATGATGAAATGCGTGAAATGAATTATCAAGTAAACGTAGAAGGTAAAAATATTGCAGACGTAGCTCGGGCGTTTTTAGAAAATACTGGCCTGATGTAAACGGTAAAGAGTATCTATTTACACGTTAACGTTATCGAGAGCCCTAGCTGCATATTTATCTTCATTAGTTAGATTATGCCAACAAAATAATTATTATAGGATTGTGACATTAGCCCACAAACTACTGAAAGCAGCAGGGGAAAAACGAATTGTTTTTCTCCTGCTGCTTAATTTTGTTATTAGGCAGCTTTTTTACTGTTCTTTTTCTTAGCCTTTTTGTTAGTTGCTTTCTTTTCAGCTTTTTTCTTAGCTAACTTTTTCTCGATTTTCTTTTTGTCTGCCTTTTTCTTAGCTTTCTTTTCTAGTACCGTTTCTTCAATCTTGTTTTTCTTAATTTTTTTTGCCATGTTAAATTCACTCCTAAGCTATATTGACGTTCTTTGAAAATCGAATGTCTATACACTAGGGTATACCAACCATAAATGGAATGCAAATATAATTATTGTTATATATTTACATTTAGTCATTTTAGATAGGGAAATTTTGATATTTCGGATTACTAAGACCACTAACGTACATTTTTTACGATCCTAAACGTTTTAACAAAAGCTAAAAGTAAATAAAGAACAACCGTGTATATAATTACCCCACAGATGGAGTAAATTGCTTGTAAATCAGAACTAATAGGGGGATAGCCGCTGTGGGCATTAAAATGATCGTCTGCAGTTTTATAATTTAACCAGATTAGTAGCAACGTAAAGATGAATAAGATAAAAGCGAGTATGGCTTTCTTATGAAGTATCAGTTTCAATAAATTATCTTTATAAACAGGAGTGAATGTCATTGGACCTTTTTGCTGGTTTATTATGCTCAAACCTCTTTGAAAAGGGACTAAAAAGAATATTATAAGTCCGCTATAAATAAGCAGCATCACACCAATTTCAGAATAACCCATTAATAAAACCTCCTAATTTTTGTTATCGCTACTATTAGACTACAATAAACAAAAAATGTTGCATGTGATTACTCAGTTATTACGTTTACCACTACTCACTATTATTACTTTCATCTCTGGAATTAAAAAAATTAGTAAGTAAGATAAAGGCACGCTGGACTTCATCATGGAGCTGATGCAACAGTTTGCTCAACCGCTATACGACAGAATGCGTATTACTAATATTGCACTTCATAAAGAGAAATTATATATGCAATCTGAATGGCTAGCCAATAATGGGATTGAACACGGAATGTTTTACTTAGTGAAAGCAGTTTAGCTCGATAATTGTAGAGGATATTCGTATATCACTCTTGAATAAGTAAATATATATTCTAAGACCTAGGAGGTGCAAAATGGAGTTTTATAAATTTAGTAAAGATAATGGTAAGATGATTTCTAAATTTAATTCAGATTTTGTTATGTCCCGTATTATTCAAATAAATGAGGCTGCTAGCATAGGATGTATGCACTTAGACAAAAAAGGCATTGTTGGCTACCATCAAGCAGTAGTACCTCAACTTTTATTAATCTTAAATGGCGAAGGTTATGTACGTGGTGAAAAAGAAGAATACTTCAAAGTTCAATCAGGAGATGCGGTATTTTGGGAAAAACATGAATGGCATGAAAGAAAATCAAACACAGGGTTGACTGCTATTGTGATTGAAAGCGAAGAATTAAATCCCTCGTTGTTCATGCAATTAAAGAAATAAGAGTTGTTCAACTTAAAAGGGCTTTTCGTGAAGAAGAATTCTTTTATTTCTCTCAAATATATGTGGTTATATGAATGTGTTAAGTTAGAGTGAAATTTAATCACTGGTGGTGTGATTCTAATTGAAAACTATCTCAAAGATGTATGAACATTTAAATTGGGCCAACCTACGTATTCTTGAAACAATACAAAGCATTGAAGATGAAAATCAAGACGTATTACGTTTATTTTCACATATCCTATTTGCAGAAAAAATATGGATAACGAGGTTACGAGAAATGGACAGTTCACGACTTCCTATCTGGTCAGATGTCGATATAGAAGTCTGTACAGAACTTGCTTTGCAAAATGAAGAGAGCTTTACAACGTTTCTTACTAAATTAGAAAAATCTGACCTTGAAAAAATAATTTCGTACAAAAATAGTAAAGGAACTGAATTTAAGAGTTCAGTACGGGATGTTTTAACTCATGTAGCATTGCATGGTCAGTATCATCGAGGACAGATTAACTCACGACTTCGAGCAGAGGGTATTGAGCCAGTTAATTTAGACTTTATTACATTTGTGAGATAGATGTTTTCGATGTAGCTTGTACAATAATTAGGAACTATAGATATAAAAAAAGTAAAGAGAGTTAAAACTCCCTTTACTTTTTAGGTCTTCATTACATTTTTTCTAAAATACCTTTAATTAAACCAACGAATTGTTCTCTAACTTTAGCCGCCACTTCAATAACTTCATCATGCGTTAATGGCTGATCTAAAATTCCGCTTGCCATATTTGTCATGCAAGAAATACCAAGTACTTTCATGTTTCCATGAATAGCTACAATAGCTTCTGGAACTGTTGACATACCTGCAGCATCTGCTCCAATAGTACGCATCATACGAATTTCAGCTGGCGTTTCGTATACTGGTCCACTAGACCAAGCATAAACACCTTCTTTTAAACTAAAGTTTTGTTCTTTAGCAACATTAGAAGCAAGTTTACGTAATTCAGGATTGTAAACCTGAGTAGAATCAGGGAAACGAGTTCCTAATTCATCATTATTAGGTCCAATTAATGGATTTGCACCAACTAAGTTAATGTGGTCAGTAATTAACATTAAATCTCCAGGGCTAAAATCTGTATTAATAGCACCAGCAGCATTCGTAACGATTAGATTCTCTACACCTAAAGCCTTCATTACACGTACTGGGAAAGTTACCTCAGTTAATGAAAAGCCCTCATAATAATGGAAACGACCTTTCATCGCTACTACTGTTTTTCCTTTTAATTGTCCAATTACTAATTCGTTTGCATGACCAATTGCTTCTGATTTTGCAAAGTGAGGAATCTCACTATAAGGAATTTTGACAGGGTTTTCAATTTCATCTGCAAGAGAACCTAAACCTGAGCCTAAAATCAAACCGATCGTAGGACGGTATTCTGTCTTACTCATAATGAAATCTTTAGTTTCTAAAATATCTTGTAATTTGTGCATTAATGATTCCTCCTTAAATGGAACAAATAAGCGTTACTTAAACTATTTGCCTAATTGACAAAATGTTAAAGCATGAATTCTTATTGTAGGATTAATGTTTTTAATACTTCATCAATAGAATTTTAATCGATTTTATAACGACTGTAAATAGAACAAAATATGGAATGTCAATACTGAACTGAGTGAATTTTATTGTGAATTTTACATAAATTCAGTTAGTGTAGTTTTTCGAAGTGTTTGTTAAATTTGAATATTATTAAACCAATTTACATTATCCCAAAACTCAAAATCGAATAGACCAAATTAGTGTAGCCTATCCACTTATTCTTTATACAGCGGGTGCTTTATTTCAATAGGAAATAGATCCTTTTTCTGCTTCAACGACTTTGCAGTTAGTTGAAGAAAATGTTGAGTTTTATGGAGAAATAAATTTTAGTGAAGGTGATTTTAGTTAAAGGGGAGATAATGTTGATAAAGTAGTGGAAAAATGGGTAGATTTTTTGTTCCATCACAAGGGGCAATATCGTGGAAAGATTTCCTTGCAGATCCTAAGAAACAGTGGAAAGAAGGGTATTCTGCTTTTGAATTGGCTGATTGTTGGGAGAACGCTAGAAATTTTCCGAATTCTGTTGATAAAGTATTTAAAAAGAGTGAGATAACATTATTTAACGATGTACAAGTATTGTATGGGTTTCCTGAATACAAGGTTCCTTTACCTGGAGGAAACGCAAGTTAACAAAATGACCTATATGTACTAGCAAAGGCAAATAACGAGCTTTTAACGATTATGGTAGAAGGAAAAGTATCTGAGCCATTTGGAGAAACGGTTGAATTCTGGTTAGGTGACAACCCGAGTGACGGTAAAAGAAAAAGATTGGAGTATTTACTTAGTTTATTAGAGGTAGATGAAGGTTCAGTTAAAAATGTAAGATATCAGTTTTTGCATAGGGCTGCATCCGCACTACTTGAAGCTAAAAAAGTAAATGCAAATATTACCCTTATGCTTGTTCATTCTTTTAGTAAAACAGCAAAGTGGTTTGAGGCTTATGCTGAGTTCGTAAAACTGTTCAATTTATCTCCTGATCAGGATGAAATTGTTGGTCCAATACAATTAAATGGTGTAAATCTGTATTTTGGTTGGGTAACTGAAATATTTATATAGTGAATTTTATTAGACTTCCTTGGAAGAACGTATTAATCTTTCATTTTTTGTGGGGTAATGTTGATTTTACGGGATATGGATGACTAACAGGCTGCGTTGATCCAAGTAGGATTAACGCTTTTTTGTCGAGTTTATTGTACGTACAAAGTAAGATAGCGGAAGGTATATGTAACATTCTTCCATGTGTGTCGTCTAATATATAAATAAGTAAGATGAGAGGGGTTATGTGAAAAGAAGAAGAAAGGTATTACTTTGTTTTAGTTAAATTTTATTTCGTAGTGTCATCTTATATCAAACGTACATATACAACTAATACTGACAATTTAAATACCCTTGGCGAAATGATAATAATGGTTGTCAAAAGTGTTGAACAAAAAGAAATTGTGAAATCGGATGAAATTAAAAGTATTGAACCAACATTAAGTAGTATTAATGATAGTAATCCAAAATCCATTACGAGGTACGAGTTCAAAAAATGAACAAACATTTGTATATGTAAAGAAAAAACGTGTGCAAATGTTAGTGTCGGAGGATGGCATATTCTCGAATTAGTGATAGTTCATCATTATTACCACGTTATTTAGTATGCACCATTTTTAGTGTGTCCTCTATTCTAAAACTGTAGCATTTCTGTACTTTTCAGAGACATTCTTTCTCGAACGACGTAGGATGATTTAAGTAAGAATGATTCCTAGATCTACTGGTGAAGAGACTGTTATATATTAAACAAACAGAAAGGTGGAGTTTAGATTGAAGTCAAGATTAATTAAGGGTAATGTTACTACTAGTGGTTTTATTGCAATATTTATTTCTTGTTTTTTTGCAGAAGGGGCATTGGGTGAATCTGATTCTTTGACACCAGAGTTCTTTTTAATCTTACCAATATGGGCTATTGGGGTACTATTGATGTGGAGATTTGTTTCTAAAGAAAAATTAGAAAATACTTCTTATTTTAAAATTATATTGAGCAACTTGCTGCTATGGTTAACTATACCTATAGGTTTAATGTTCGCGTTTCAATTAATATAAAGAGATTGTTATAAAGAATAAAGTGTTTTGACTAAAAATAACGGGGATTATTTAATTGGCGCAATCGATTCTTGAGCTAACATTGCAAGTTACTTGAACAAGACTAAGAAAATTAAAGGAGAGTGGTTCAAATTATTACCTCTTTGTCCGGAGTGCTAATTATTTTTTTCATAATGGCTTTCATACTTACTTTTAAACGTTCTTGGACACTTAATTTTATGATATGGGGCATGTACTTAGCAATAATTTTTACGCCAATATTCACTGTTGCTGGTTCATTCATTTATAGAGACATAAGACAGGATGGTTTTGCGGGATTAGGCTTTCTGTTATTATTTGTGCCTCTTGAAATAATCGCAATCCTTATGTTTATTTTTGGTTGTATGGGCAGTATAACGAAAACGTTAAAAAAGAAAAAGAAACAAAATGAATATCCATCTAATTCTCCATTATAGTTAAAATTAAAAAAGGATGATTAACTACTCCTAGTAATATATTTAATTGGATTACTTTAATAAAATAACCTTGGTTTTACTTGAAGATTAACTCTGTTTTTAGGTTATCTCAACAAACTCTTAGAAAACAGCTACTTTCAATAGGGAAGGTAGCTGTTTTTATATGGTTATTACACGCAGATTTCTCGCCTTTTCGTAACAATCCATAAAATAAAATGAACAATGATTATATATACCACTAATAGTGTAATGCTTTCGGGAAAAGATATATCATTCATCGTATCCGTAATATTCAGTGGTAAAAAATCACGAATGAAGCGATTTTCTCTGAAAATAGTTGACATGATGGACAGGCCAATCGTAGCGAGTAAGACACCAATCGAGCCAAAACGAAGCGCGATAATAGCAGCTAATGAAATAAAAAGGATGGCACATAAAATGATTAGCAATAAGTTTTGCAATATTAATTGATAGTCACTCAAAGTGCCAGCAAAATGTATTTGCTCAGGTTGAAAGATAAAATAAATTGCGAGCATGGCAAGTACTGATGCACTCAAAAGGGTGCTTATTGCAATAGACATGACGGATATTTTACTCAACATCAGTTTCCATTTACTATGACTGTGCAAAAAATACATTGTCAAACTTCGATGATCGACTTCTTTTCCAAGTGTGTGCCAGCAAAGAATAGCTAAAATAATGCCGATCAAGCTGAGATGTTGACTCATACTAAAAATCGATCCCACTACATTATTTAACGAGAGTTCAATAGGCTGATCAGATTCAATCTTAATAAAAGTTCCTTCTGCGGACAACTGATACATAAAGAAACTTGTAATACCAATTAAAATACTGCCTGCAATATAAAAATCCCATCGAAATAACAGTTTTCTAAGCTCGACCTTAAGTTCACGTTGCATAGATATTGTCCTCCTTAAATAGTTTCTGTAAGTCAATCTCTTCTGTTGCAAGTAAATCATGCGTGATCTTTCCCTGACTCAAGAATAGAATACGGTCTACAAGAGGCTCAAGTTCTGCTAGTTGATGGCTTGATAGTAAAACAGTTGTGCCTTTTGAGACCATGGACTTTAAAATGTTTTGTAGTTGCCCGACGCCTAGTGGATCTAAGCCGACAAAGGGTTCATCGAGCATCAAAAATTTAGGTTTGCCGATGAGTGCTGCTGCTAAACCGAGTCGTTGTTTCATGCCAAAAGAATAATGGTTTACTTTCTTTTTTCCTGCTCGTTCAAGTCCCACTTGTTTTAGTAATTCAGCAATATTAACAGACACTTCGCCACGTAAAATAGCCATTTGTTTTAAAAACTCTTGGCCAGTAAGATAGTTAGGTATCGCTGGTTCCAGTAAAATCCCGACTTGATTGAAAAGGCCGTGCCACTCTGAAAAAGGGTTGAGTTGAAGTAATTGTACGTTGCCTAATTGCTGTTTTAGAAGTCCGGCAATTATCTTCATGAGGGTACTTTTGCCAGCCCCATTTGCTCCAAGTAGACCAACAATTGTTCCTTGTTGTAGGGAAAATGAAATATCTTTCAATACCATTTGACCTTTAAAGCTTTTCGACACATTTTTAATTTCTAAAATTGATTTGTCCATATTGACCTCCTCATTTGTATTATCCGGATACGCTTTACTATAAAGACTGATTTGAAATAAATCAATAAAAATTTAACGATAAACGTTAATTAATTATTGAAAAAGATAAAGTGTCGTGTATAATAAATGGTAAGAGAGGGGATGTTTTTTATGGATCAATCAATTCAAAATAAGGAGTTTTCATTTTTAGCAAAAGGGTTACGCGCAATTTTTACATTCATAATGGTAGTGACTATATTTGGCGTTGTTTTCATGGGGGGATTACTTATAGGTGCTATGATTGTGCCGGAGCAGACCGTTAACAGCTTTATTGTTAAAGGGACGATATCTGCTGCCGTTAACTTTGATGGAATGGAAATTACTTTAGCTGATAAAGAAGCAAATAATATTCGATATGTAAAAAAAGATGTTGTGAAGTTATTATTTGTTGCTACTATCTATATGGGGATATTATTATTTATTGTGGTGCAAGTAAGAAGATTATTAGGTAGTTTGAGTAGTGGCGTCATTTTCACCACAGCCAATAGTAAAAAAATTGAGTGGATTGCCTACAGTATAGTTTTGTTAAGCTTGACAGTAGGTGTGTTCCGCACGTACATTTCATATACAATAGGTCATCTAACACATCTAGATAAACTCTTATTAAGTACCGATTGGGTAGCGGGGGTAAACTATCATTTCAGCGGTATTAATTGGACATTATTATTTACGGGCTTAATCATTTGGACGATTGCACGTGTATTCCGATATGGTGCTTTTTTACAAGATGAATACGATGCAACAGTTTAGGAAGTGAAGAAATGACAATAATTATTCGATTAGATCGAATGCTAGCCGATCGAAAAATGCAGTTGAGTGAATTAGCAGAGAAGGTAGATGTGTCAATCGTCAATCTCTCTAATTTAAAGACAGGTAAGGTAAAGGCAGTACGCTTTTCAACATTAAATGCGATTTGCAAGGCATTAAATTGCCAGCCGGGCGATATTTTAGAGTATGCTGAGGATGAAGAATAACAAAAGTCCCAAATAGTGATTGCTATTTGGGACTTCGTTGTTTTCTTTGACATTTAGACGTGTGAAACATACAATAAAAAAAGACCGTCTGGACGGTTTTTTTATGTGGGTGTCGATAAAGTATGGAATGTATCCGTTAAATTTTAAAAGTAGGGTGATAAAATTTAAAAACATGTAAGATAACCTACAAAAGTTCCTCAACTAGGAGGAAGTAACTGTTATTTTGTAATAGAGAGGGGTATATTATGTTTTCTAAAGCAAGTCAAAAACGTACACTTATTATTCAAACAGCCATTCAATATATTCAAGAGAACGATTTGAATTCATTAACATTAGATGGAGTTGCGGGGAAGGCTGGAATAAGTAAGGGCGGTTTGCTCTATCATTTTAAGACAAAAGATGCCCTACAATCAGCTATTGCAGAAACGATCATGGAAGAAGTGATGCAATCTTATGAAGAATTTGCAAGCCAAGAGCACGGGGTAGGTAGATTAACAAGAGGGTTTATTTTAGGTTCTCGGAAGGACTTAATGGAAGGAGCTCGTTTAAATATAGCAATCCAGATTATGCAAAATGAACATTCTTCGATTTCCGAAGAGTATGAGCACTTTCTTGAGGACTTGATGCACGATGGTCTCGAGGAATCTAGTGTGCATTTGATTCGATTAACGCTTGATGGATTGTATTATTCAAAGTTATTAAATATCGCACCTGTCTCAGAAGAAATAGCAGAGAAGGTCTTTGAACAATTATTACAGATGGCAAGAAAGGACAATGTTTCATGAGTATTTATGTTTTTCTTTTAATTTCGATTATCGCAGAAGTTTTTGCGAGTTCGATGTTGAAACTTACAAACGGATTTAAGCGATTGCTGCCGTCGCTTGGTGTTGTTGCTGGGTACGGCACAGCTTTCTATTTCTTATCTTTAACGCTGCAATCATTAGCCATCGGCACAGTGTATGCCATTTGGGCAGGGTTGGGTACAGCATTAACAGCGGTTGTTGGAGTAATCGTTTATAAAGAACATTTCAATGTTAAAAAGTTTGTAGGGATCGCCATGATCATTGTTGGCGTGGTTGTTCTCAATCTTGCTGGCGGTGGACATTAAGGAGGATTTTATAGAATGAAAGGATATGTATTTTTAGCAATATCAATTGTAAGTGAAGTGTTGGCGACAACGATGCTTAAACTTTCAGAGGGTTTTACAGTAATTGCTCCGTCAATAGGTGTCGCCATTGGATATGGGATTTCGTTTTATTGCTTATCCTTATGTTTGAAAACAGTGCCTTTAAGCCTTGCTTATGCTGTTTGGTCAGGGGTAGGTACAGTGTTAACCGTCATTGTGGGTATCGTTGTATGGGGAGATGTTTTTAATCTATATTCAGCAATAGGAATCTCACTTATTATAGGAGGAGTCGTTCTCTTGAATCATGGTAATCAAGATGAGGCAACTTCATAAAAGATCGAATAGAAAAAACGTCCAAAATCTCGATGAATTTTGGACGTTTTTGTTTACTTGGTAGAAATCAGGTTCATCAACGTAAGTCGGTGATGACATTTGATTAAAGTACGTTTTGATTTAAAAATGCAGTAAGAAACCAGATTTCGCATTGCATAAAAGCGCCATATTTCTTAGTCATACATATTATAACGAGAAGAGTCACGAATAAATATCATGGGTATTGTTCCTGTGCTTATGAATTGTTGAATCGGACTAGGGGAAAGGGAGTTGAGCGTGGAAAATAGGTGCAAAAATTGTTTAAGTGAAGCCCTTTGCGATTTAATAGCACTCCAGGATTTGATATCGAATTATCAATCTAAATATTATGGTCAGTACCTTGTTGAAATTATTGGGGGTGATACGATTCCTTTATTATTAATAACGAATAAATGCGCTCCACTCAGATTACTTGATAAAACAATGCAGCTTGAGACAATGTTTTTTCGTATAGAATCTATTGATAAAGAATGTTGTTGTGTGACGGTAACGTTATTACGTGCCTACGATTATGAGGGGCATCATACGAATTCAATTGTAGATGTTGTGAGATTAGAAAGAACAACAACTGAAAGAACCATTGAATTATGCGGTATAGTGGCTATTCAACCATTAAGCCCTGACTTGTTAAAAAGGAACATCATTATTGAGCCCAAATGGTAATGAAAGTCTAGCTGAACCTATTAAATTAACTAAAAAACAGAGCATATGTCCATATACAAGTTCCATTGACTGAATGTAATAGAGAGATTCGAATGAAAGGAAGGTCAATGAATGGTAATTATCGGAATGTTGCATCATCGTCTAGATCCTAAAACTGTCATTAAGTCTTTTGCATATGCAGCAGTTGCAAGTGCAGAAGGCGCACAATTTTTTTACTTTTCACCTAAGAACGTTAATTTTGCTGACCGTACCATAAAGGGGCAAGTATATGAAGCGGGGCAATGGAAAGAAAAAGTAATGCCTTTTCCAGATGTAATCTATAATGCAGGTAGTCCAGAAAAACTAGCCGTATCCAAAGAAATTATCGAGAAATTGAAAATGGAAATACCGTTTACAACACATTCTATAGGTAATAAATGGAATGTTTCGGAGCGATTAAAAGAAGCAAAAGAATTTGCTAACTATTTAATCCCTTCAGAAATCATGAATAACGTTGAGGCATTTCATAAGTATATTGCAACCCACAATAAAGTCGTATTTAAACCAATTGATGGACGAAAAGGGCAGGAAATATATTTCGTTTCGAAAATAGGGAATACTTATGAAGTCAGGAAGGATACCGAAATTAGTAGGAACTCGAAGCCACAGTTAGATAAACTATTAAATGAGCAGCTTTCAACAGGAACGTTGATCATGCAACCATATATTCAATCGAAAATGAAAACAGGTCAAGTCTATGATTTCCGTCTCCATGTGCAAAAAAATGGAGAGGGTAAATGGATAGTAACGACCATTTATCCGCGAATTGCGCCCGACAGATCAATTATACCCAATATTAACAATGGGGGTTTTACGCAATATTTAGACCCATTTTTGGAGCTGGAATTTAAAGAAGAAGCCTATAATATTCGACGCATGCTGGAGCATTTTTCATTATCAGTAGCACATCATTTAGATGAACTTCAGATGGTTCAATTTGGAGAGGTCATTGATGAAATTGGCATAGATGTAGGCTTAGATGAGCATCAAAAAATTTGGATGTACGAAGTAAACTGGCGTCCAGGTTGCCCCCCAGCATTTTATTTAGAACTAGATGTCGTTGTTCATGCTATTCGCTATGCTATATATCTAGCAGAAAACCAAGAACTAATAAAAAATGAGATTTTAGAACGAAAAAACAAATATTTAAGTGCAAGACCTATTATCGCCATTACCGGTAGTGCAGGAAAAACGACAACAAAGGCGTTTCTTGGATCTATTTTATCTGAGAAATGGAATGTTTTTGAATCAAAAGATTATTGGAATACGACAGAACATACAAAACTACATGCTGAGGAAATAAATGCGTCCCATGAAGCAGTTGTTCTTGAATATGGCATGGCTTATCCTGGGGTCATTACAAATCACTGTAGCATCATTCAACCAAATATAAGTATCGTGACAAATATTGGCCTCGCGCATGTGGGGAACTTTGATGGGGATATTCAAAAAGTGGCATTGGCAAAATCAGAATTAATTCATGGAATGGACCAAAAGGGGGTACTTGTCATTAATAAGGATGACGAGAATTCGAAATTTTTATCGATGAAGCAATTCAATGGAGAATTACTAACAGTCGGTATCCATTCTGCAGCGAATTATAGGGCTTATAATATTCGTTATAAAGATGATGGAATGTCCTTTAAGATGAAGCTACAAGGAAAAGAAATTGAATTGTTCATTCCAATTTTAGGAGAACATCATGTATACAATGCGCTAAATGCCATTGCAGTTGCAGACCATTTAGGATTTACCCCAATAGAGATAAAAGCTGGGCTAAATTTCAAAAAACCACCAAGAAGATTAACCCTGTATCATTGTCGAGATCAAATTACGGTTATTGATGATACGGTTCACTCACATCCTCAAGGCGTACGGGCTGCTATTGATGTGCTCTCTAATATCGGAAAGAAACGAAAAATTGCTATCATCGGACAGATGCGAGAATTAGGGGATTTAAGAGAAGAAGAATATCGTAAAGTTGGCGAATATGTTTATGAGCAAAATATTCATATTCTCATAACATATGGATTTAGAACAGAAGAGATAGGTGCAGCAGCACGAGCAAGAGGGATGAACGGCTCAAATATTTATCATTTTACCGATAAAGAAGAATTGGATGCGTTATTAGAGAAAATAGTCAGACGAAATGACACCATTCTCGTAAAAGGTGCTAGTAAAACAAATATGTTTGATATTGTTCAATTCCTAGATGAGACATTTAGAGCATAAAGTGAAAAAACCGATGTAACTGCCCTCATGGCAGATATTCGGTTTTTTTATATTGTAACTAATTTTCAACTTGCGTAAATATAGGACTACTTTTAGATGGACTTTTAAGTATTTTAAGGACTACTTTTGGCAGATCGAAAAGTTTAAACTGTCTTCATAATGAATTTAATTTCCTTTGCAGCGTTTGTAGCGTTGTTCTTAGCTTCAACTAATGTGTCGCCTTCTGCGATAACATATGCATAACGATGACCCATGGATAATGGCGGGATTAAAAATGTTCCTTTTTTAGGCTTCACATATACGGCTAAAACACCTTCTGAATTCGTCGCTTTTGTTTTTCCAATAACTCTTTCTAAAGTACCCTTTCTCTCGACAATTACATATTTTGTGAAGATAAACTTTCTGTGCCTTGGCTTGACAAGTGGTTCTTCTCCTAAAAATAATTTAAGCGTTTCTTCTACTAAACTAATTCCAAATGCGGCGTAGAGCATGTTGTTCATAGCGCCCCCTGAGATTCTTGGATTGATTTCAATGAGCTTCCAACCATGTTTTGTTAATCGAAGTTCTAGATGAAGTGTACCATTTTCAATGTCAAATTCTTTGACGATTGAATGGAGTACTTCCTCAAGACCCGCTTTAAGATCAGTCGAAACTTCAGCGAGTACACCATAACCTGTAATGATGAAACGTTGACCTTGCGTAATTTCTTGTTCAATAATCCCCATAATATGAGCTTGTCGCTTATAGACGAGTGCTTCTACTAAATATTGAGGACCTTCAAGATATTCTTCAATCATAATTGTTTCTCCAGGGTTTTTACTTTGGAGATAACGAAGATGTTTATTTAGTTGGTTTTTATTTGCTGCAAAGAGTACATCTTTTGAACCTGTTGATTTTGGCGATTTCACAACGAGAGGAAACTCTATTTTGTTTGGCAATGATTCTTTGGGTTTAATCGGTAAAAACTTGGGTGAGTAAGGTTGGTCTTTTAGAAAATTCCTAGTTTCCTCTTTATCCTCCATCATTTCAATAGCTTTTGACGACGTATAGTTTTTACAAAATTCATCACATAAGATAGAAGCGATATGAACGTAGGGATCTATAAAACTAACAATGGTTTTAATCTCTATTCCAGTTTTAAGCAATTTATGAATTTCTACTTTCATTAGTTGTATATTTGAAATGTCTATGAAAATCATTTTGTGAATATCTGGATAAGTCTTTCTCTGTTGCAATTGCTTTTCATTGTTTGTGAAAAGTATCGTCAAGTAACCCAATTTCTCTGCAGCTCTTGTTGCTTCACGGCTTGAGCCGGATTTGTTTGTGCCTATAAAAATAATCGATTTCAACAATATCTCTCCTTCAATTGGTAATTGGATTCTTTATACACATTTTATTAATATGCGAAGAAATAGTTTTTCTCTAGTTATGTATCATGTCTACATCCAATCAACTTTTGGCGAGGTACATATAGTAGAAAAGAAAGGAGTGTAAATTGATATGAAACCACTTACGGTGAAGAAGTTAACAGCAATTATTGCGGGTAAAAAGGAGCAAGGGATAGATGAAGTACTAATCCAGTACGGTGCATATCGACTGAAGCAAGTAAAAAATCCAAACACCGCATTTTTTACAAGTAGGCGAATAATAGACTGGAAAAGTCTTGAAGGCTTTTCTCCTCTAATTCTTGTAACAGATTGGACCTATAGAAAAAATGAAATTCCTAAGCATGTAATAATCATTAAAGTAGCAAATGTGGAAGATGCATATTGGAAGTTTGTACATTTCTATCGTAGCCAATTTAATATTCCCGTCATAGCTATTACCGGTACTTCAGGGAAAACTACGACTAAGGAGATGATTAAACATATTTTATCGGCTGAAAAAAATGTGACGGCGACTAAATTAAGCAGTAATTCACGAACAGCCAATTTGCAGTATTTACTCAACATTGAGGATGAAACCGAAGCAGCAATTTTTGAAACGGCGGTTGGCGCACCAGGGGATGTAAGTAGTGCAGGAGAGTATTTCAAGCCTACAATCGGGATTATTACCAACATCGGGGCACATCATTTAGATTACTGCAAAACATTGGAGGGCTATATCCAGGCAAAAGGGGAAATGGTGGACATTCTTCATCCGACAGGTACACTAATCCTCAATGCAGAGGATGTAAACACTCGAAAAATCGATGTGTCGAAATTCAGCGGGCGTATTATAAGAGTTGGTAAAGATGCATCTTGTGATTTTAGGGCAAGTCAAATCCGCTACTATCAACATGGTATGCAATTTACGATACATCACAAAAAGGCGAACCACGAAATCTTTGTACCTGGATTTGGAGAACATCAAGTATATAATGCAATAGCTGCAATTGCAGCTGTTTATGAAGTAGGTGTAACAATTCAAGAGGCGGCAAAACAATTGCAATCATTCCGCCAGATGAGTAAGCAGCTACAATTATTTGAAGGAATTAATCAATCACTGATATTGGATGATACGTGGAGTATTACGACCACTTCCTTAGATGCGGCATTAAAGGTATTAAATTCACTTGGGGATGGTAAAAAAAGAGTGGCGGTTATAGGAACGATAACCGATTTGGGATCCTGGGGTAATAAAATTCACGAGCAAGCGGGAGAATTAATCCATCGCATGGGGGTTGATGTACTCATTACAATTGGTGAGCATGCACGCATTATGGCAGACCATGCAGTTAAATTAGGCTTTAAGGCACCTGTTTTTACTTTCAAAAATAGTACCCTCGTTTATAAGTTATTACAAGATATAGTGGACGAAAACACTATTGTGCTTGTAAAGGGGGATATGTACAGTAAGTCATTACATGAATTGGCTGAAAATATAAAGAAATAATTTTTTCCTTCTGAATAGGCTACATATTCAGAGGGATTTCTTTTTTGCTAGACATTAAAGAAAATTTTCTATAGTTCATTATGATAAATACAGTGCCTTAGAGGTTGTATCGACAATATATTGTATTAACCTACTAAGAAGGGAGGGAATTATGTGGGTGTAATTTGTCCTTGTGGGGTAAAGGTAAACGCAAATAAGAAAAAACAAAATGTCATATTTAATGGGTTTTGTGGAGAGGTTACAGGTAATTTAACGTATTTAGCTAATGTTTGTGTTACGACACTTGCGGTTTCTACACTTTCTTTGAAATTTGAAGATATTGTGGCGTCAAATAAATTTAGCTTCTTGTTCAAGGCCAATACTATTATTTCTGTTACATGTAAAAAAGAAGGGCAGAACTGTGTTGTAATCGTACAAGGTACAGGAACGATTGGTTTAAAAGAATATTCCTTTAAAGCGATATTTAGAGATCAAGTGACGCCAGCTTCAAATGATGTCGTGCAAAGCTTTGTCATCAACGGCTTCTTTAATCAAAATGGTGCTGTTCCTGTTGCACAAGGTTCTATTGTTGCTTTAGGCTGTCAGACATTATAACGGTCATGAAACTCTCGGTTCAAAAGGACAGAGAGTTTCTTCTATAAAGAGGAGGAAATATGGAATGAAGGCAAGTAGAGGGAGGTTTACTCAATTTAAAATATTAAGTACTGATGAATCATTAAGAAAGCATATCGTTAAAACGGAGCTATTAACCAAACAATCTTTGTTTAATATGTTGGATCTAAATGAGCCACTTGTTATCAAAGCTGTCTACAATACTGATGAAATTTGTATACTTCATAAAAATAATTTATACCATATTCAAACAACTGACAAGGTGATTACTGTGCACGATAAAGAAGCATTATATCCTGCATTAAAAAATGAAATGAAACAAAAATTCTATATTATTCAAAAGTCACCAACTTCAAATGATATTTTCCGACACTTTGTGACAATGCACAGAAACACGGCATTATCTGAATGGTATGTAGCATCGAAAACGAAAAAAATACGCACTACCTTCAATCCTTTAATGAGCGAAATCTATTTTAAGAAAATGGAGCAGGTAGTCATCCGTGCAGCAACAAAGCTAGGGGAATCGTATCCAGATTGCCATCTTATTGTGCTAGATATAGCATGTGATTGGCGAAGGAATATATGGATTTACGATTCGGTCCTTCATTTTCCGAACAGTAAATGGAGCCAATATCATATACTAAGTAAAAAGCTGGAGCTTCGTAAATATTTGCCAAATACAGATTTACTCACCCGAGAAACATTTAGCTATTATTTACATCGCTATCAATCCATTATACTAAAGCCATGCATTGGTCAAAATGGAATAGGAGTAATTCAAATTAGCAGAAAATGCGACTCCACCTATGAAATTCATGCTGGAATAAAGAAACTAACGAAACTGAGTTTGGATGAGGCTTATTACTTCATTAAAAGGTGCTATCTTTCTAAAAGGGAGTATATTGTACAACAAAGAATAGCATTAGCGACAATCAACAAATGTCCGATCGATATCCGCGTTGTAACGCAAAAGATGAGTGCAATGTGGAGCGTAACAGGAAAAATAGTAAAAGTCGCAGGTGAACAGTTTTTTATAACGAATGCGGCCCAAAAATTACTAACATTAGAGCAAGCGATATATGATGCCGAGATTCCACAAACTTACATCGAAAATCTAGTACCTCAGCTAAACAAGATCTGTTTGCTGGCTTCCGACCTGCTGGAGGAAAACATTCAAGGCCTTTCTATTATAGGCTTTGACATAGGTATAACAAAAAACGGTTCTTTGTGGATTATTGAATGCAATAAGGTTCCTGACATCAATATGTTCAATGAATTGGAAGATAAAACAATGTATCATACGATATTGGATGTTAGAAATTCGAAAAAACAATGAATTATCATCTAATCAATTTCAAATGCCGTTCGTCCTATATTTGGAGGTGGTGTGATCTTGCAACAATTACGTATGAAGGATATTCAGACCTTACTGCAAGGGGAATTATTAAATGACTCAAAACAATGGATTGTCAAGTATGCAATCTATTATAATCGGCATGATCTGACAGATACTTATACACTTGAAGAGCAATCAACAATATATGACCTTTCTTGTTATTTCCAATAAATCTACGTCATAGTTGGAAAATGCGTTTGCAGACATCCGATATTAGTAAAAATAAACCGTGCCAATTCGTACCCTATTTGACAGGTAATAATAAGACAAGCGCCTATTTTTGAACAAGGACTAAGAAATTAAGGAAATATTAAACGCCAATGCGGGTCGAACAAAGAGATAATCATATGCTAATAACAATTGGAAGAAAAGCACAAGATATAGTTATTCAGGTGATGGAGGGTGGAACAAAGGCAGAGGTTCATAGCTTTAAAGATGTCACAGGGGTTTTAGATGTACTTAAGCCAAACCTAAATTGCGATACGTTTGTGCTAGTAAAGAGCCCTTTGTTTAGTTGATCTATAATTGAGTTTGCAAATAATTTAAAGAATCTTTCATAGGGCATGAAAAAGAAGTATCCATTAGTGAATGCTTCTTTTTCATTTGTGACTGCAGCGTCTTGAAAGGGGGGATGTAATTCCGAATGATCTAAAACCTATTGTAAGCGCTAAGGATCGACTTTAGTATATAAAAGGTTGGTATTTTAAAATGGATAATCCGATAGATGATTGTAAAATAGTAAGCATGAATCTATATATCTGTATAATAGTTATGCTATATTACTAATATATAGAATTAAACAAAAATTTAGGGAAGTATTTATCTAAAAGGGGATGAACGCAAGTTGCAATTATTTCATTTTAAAACGATTCGTGCAAAGATTTTAAGTTCGTTTTTTGTAATAGTCGTGTTGTTTGCAGTGTTTAATACATATAATTATGTTTCGTACAATAATATTTTGTCGACATCGAAAGAGATAACTGACGCGGAGTTGCCGTTACTAATGGCAAGTGAAAAGTTAGCTGCTTCTATTCATGTTCGTTCATCTGCTGCGAAAAGCTATGTAATGACAGGTGATCCAAAGTATAAGGATATTTTCAATGAATACATAAAAACTGCGGATGAAAATTCAGAAATCATTAAGGGTTTATATACTTCGAAAGAGCTTGATGCTCTTATAGAGAAGGCTATCGCTTGGCGTGAATTTGTCGAAAAAGACGTGTTCCAAGAATTTGACACAGGCAATGTTGAACTAGCAGTTACAAACCTAAATAAGGCCGATGCTGGTGCGTTAGAGGTACGAGTTGGTTATGAGAAATTGACCGAAGAACGCGAGGAGAACATTAGTGCGTTTAGTGATGGGTTAGTATCGCAAAGTCGTAATGCTCAAGCCATGGGTATGCTTATAGGCTGTATGGTGACACTGATTTCAATAATTCTTGCATTTACAACTGCACGTAATATCTCAATACCTGTGAAAAAGGTTATTAACTATATTTCACAAATGTCAAAAGGTGATATTTCACAGGAGCCAATACAAGCGAGATTACAGGATGAAATTGGCACACTTATGCGCTCAACGAATCATTTGAATGAGCGATTGCAAACAATGATTGGCTCCTTACAAACTGTGTCTGACAATGTAGCTAGCAGTAGTGAAGAACTGGCACAGTCAGCACTTGAAGTCAAAACAGGTTCGAACCAAATCGCGACTACGATGCAAGAACTTGCAGAAGGGTCAGAATCTCAAGCTAGTAACGCCAGTGATTTAGCCGTAATGATGGATGCCTTCATCGTCAATGTGAATGAGGCTACTAAAGAGGGCGTACAGTTACAATCACATTCAAAAAATGTGCAAGAATTAACGGTTGCAGGGCAAGGGTTGATGAACTCTTCAACAGAGCAAATGCGTGCAATAGATCGTATGGTCCAAGAGTCTGTTACAAAAGTGGAAGGGTTAAGTGAACAGTCAAAAGAAATTACAAGATTGGTGTCGGTCATTGATAATATTGCAAGCCAAACGAATTTACTGGCACTAAATGCGGCGATTGAAGCGGCACGTGCAGGAGAGCATGGAAAAGGCTTTGCAGTTGTGGCGGATGAGGTGCGGAAATTAGCAGAACAAGTATCATTCTCTGTAATAGATATTTCAACAATAGTATCAGGCATCCAAGCTGAAACTGTAGATGTAACAACTTGCCTACAAGTAGGTTATGATGAGGTAAAACGTGGCACGGCACAGATGACATACACAGGTGAGACATTTGAAAGCATTGCGGGGGCAGTGAATAATATGTTTGCCAACATCGAAACCATTTCTGGCAATTTACAAGGGATTGCTGAAACTTCTACAAATATTAACCGTGCCATCGATGAAATTGCGGCAATATCTGAACAATCAGCAGCTGGCGTTCAACAAACGTCTGCTACAATTGAAGAAACTGCAAGTACGATGGATGAAGTAGCAAGAAGTGTAAACATGCTCGCTCAAATGGCAGAGCAAATGAATGATCAGGTAAAACAATTTAAATTATAGAAGTGATGCAAAGGACATTTATTGTCCTTTGCATTTTTTAGTTGTATGTCTATTTAGGTTAGTAGAAAAATTTAAAATTATTATGGAAATAAAATATTAGAAGGAATGCTTTCATTAGGTTTTACCATCTAATAGTATTCTGAAGTATTTATATTGTTTAAGTAGTGATATCAAATAAAGATATAAACATGATAGAATCATTAATTTTTCGTGTTATTCATGCATAATTAAGCATGTTTTTGTCGAATTGTTTCAGAAAAAACAGCAAATGAAATGCACATATAGAGTTATATTAGTAATAGGTAATATATGTTATATTTAGTTTGTAAATACAAATATTACTATTTAAACAAAGTTGTGAAGTCGAATTATTGATTTCACAAAGTAGGATAAGAAAGGGGTAAGTATTATGTTGCAGAAACTAAGATTCAAAACAATCAGGGCAAAGATCTTGAGTGCATTTTTTATAGTGGTATTGTTAATCGCATGTTTTAATACGTATAGCTATTATGTAAATAATAAAGTCATTTCTGCTGGTGAAGAGATTGTAGAAAAAGAATTACAGTTATTAACTGCAAACGAAAAGCTTGCTTCATCAATAAGTGTTCGAACAACTGCAGCAAAAAGCTATGTATTAACAGGAGATGAGAAGCATAAAGACGATTTTCAAAAATATATAGAGATTGCGGAAGAAAATAATACAATACTAAACAAATTTTCAGACGTAGATGATAAAAAATTAGCAACGCTGGTTGAGAAAGCTAGAGAATGGAGGAAGGGGATACAAACAAATGTATTTGACGAGTACGATAAAGGAAATGTGGAGCAAGCCATTCAAAATTTAAATGCAATGGACGACCGAGCTAGAGAAATAAGAGAAGGATATGAAGGTTTAGCATTGGCTAGAGAAACTAATATTAATCGATTGGGAAATGAAATGGTTGCCCAATCCAAGCAATCGACAAAAGTGGGCGTATTTATAGGTACGTTAACAACTATACTGGCAATTGTAATCGCTTTCATTTCTGCTAGATTAATTGCCAACCCGATTAAAGCAGTTATAGAAAAAATTTCTGCAATGGCAGAGGGCGATATTAGCCAACCACCGTTACCAGAAAGAATGCACGATGAAATAGGGTTACTTGTGAAATCGGCAAATACGTTGAACAGTAAACTTCATGATATATTAAGTTCCATCAACGAGGTTTCTGAAAATGTCGCAGCAAATAGCGAAGAGTTAGCGCAATCTTCGGTTGAAGTAAAAACAGGCGCAGAACAAATAGCAGTAACGATGCTTGAGTTAGCTGGTGGATCGGAATCACAGGCGAACAGTGCTAGTGACTTAGCTCAAATTATTGAAACCTTTAAAGTCAATGTTCAGCAAGCAACAGATGAAGGCACTGATTTAGAAGGACACTCTAAAGAAGTATTGCAATTAACAACTACCGGACAACAGTTAATGAATTCATCAACACAACAAATGTTTGCCATTGATCGAATTGTTCAAGAAGCGGTGGCGAAGGTGGAAGGCTTAAATACACAATCACAGGAAATTTCAAAATTGGTCTCTGTGATTGATAATATTGCGAACCAAACAAATTTACTGGCGCTAAATGCGGCAATAGAAGCGGCAAGAGCGGGGGAGCAAGGCAAAGGCTTTGCTGTTGTGGCGGATGAAGTACGGAAGCTCGCGGAACAAGTATCATTTTCGGTGACAGATATTACATCTATTGTGGCACGTATTCAAAACGAGACTGTCGGCGTTACAACCTCGCTTCAAACGGGCTATGAGGAAGTAAAAAAAGGTACAGAGCAAATTACCGATACGAGCGGTACATTCGAAAATATTGCAGCAGCAGTCAATAATATGTTTAGTAATATTCAAGGCATTACCGGCAACCTTAATGGTATTGCAACGACAACTGTGCAAATCAATCGTGCCATAGATGAGATAGCAGCGGTTTCAGAACAATCAGCAGCAGGTGTGCAACAGACCTCTGCAACTATCGAGCAAACTGTAGGTACGATGGAAGAAGTAGCGAATAGCACTGAACAATTAGCAATCATGGCCGAAAACCTAAATAACCAAGTGCGACAATTCAAGTTGTAAAAGTATTTTGTGACTGTGATTCAATCGATGATATTTAACTAAAAAGTCTTCGTATCTAGCATGATACGAAGACTTTTTATATGTACTTTATCATGCTATTAAATCATATAAGTAAGTGGTATTATACTCGGTATTAGATATCTGAATATTCTTGAATAAATGGATGTATATTATATGGTCAATAAGGAGGAAAAGAATATATGCCAATAATTTCAGTGAAGATGGCGAAAGGTCGAACAGTTGCTCAGAAGCAACTGTTTGTAGAAGCGGTTACGAGAGAAGCTGTGCAAACATTCAATGTCAAAGAGGAGTGGGTCACTGTTATTTTTGATGAATACGAAAGAGAGAACTGGGCTTCAGGTGGTGAAGTACATGCAGTGAAATTTGGTGAAGGCTGTGGAAAGGAGGGGAGCGAGTAATATGTATATTCCAAAAGCCTTTAGAGTAACAGACCAAGTGCAATTGATAAAGTTTATAGAGCAAAATAGTTTTGGTATTTTGTTTTCTCAACTAAACGCTGAACCATTTGCAACACATTTACCATTTGTAGTTGAGGAAAATTGTTTGTTGAGCCATTTTGCGATAGCAAATCCACAATGGCAGCATCTAGACGGTCAACAAGTTTTAGTGGTCTTTCATGGGCCACATGCCTATATTTCACCTACATGGTATCAGGAAGAAAATACGGTCCCTACTTGGAATTACACTGCAGTCCACGTGGTAGGTAAGGTCAAAGTAGTAAAAGAATCAGAACGGCTACAGGACATATTGGAAAAGACTATTCATTTTAATGAGCAGTTTGAGACAAATCCGTGGCAGGCGAATTTCGATGCTAAAGCTATCAGTGGCATGATGAACGGCATTGTTGGTGTGGAAGTAAATATTGAATCAATTGAAGGTAAATGGAAAATGAACCAGCATCACCCTGTGAAACGTCAGCAAAATGCAATAGAAGGGTTAATGCAATCACCACAAATATACGCAAAGCAAGTGGCGAAATTAATGAAAAAGAATGTAGAAAAATTTTGAAATAAAGTCATGAGAAAACCCAGCAAACTTTTAAACAAAAGTTTGCTGGGTTTATTTAAATGTATAGAGATAATGAATTGGATCAAGGTCCAATTCATTATCTCAGCAACAAAATCTCTGGTTATTCAATCATGATTTTTTTGCGATTTCTATTACTTCTTCTTTATGCTCTTTAACTTCTTTTTTTACTTCTTCAATTTCTTCTACTGCGTCGCTCGTAAGCTCTTTTGCAGACTTTTTAAATTCAGATAAGGTTTGTCCAACAGCTTTACCGATTTCAGGAAGTTTTTTAGGACCGAAAATAATTAAAGCTATGACTAAAAGAAGGATAAGCCCGGGAATACCAATATTAGAAAACATTTAAATTCCTCCGTAAAATGATAGTTTTTATGAAAAATCTTCTATAGCTTTAGCTTTTTTTAGCTTTCGTTTATAGACGATCTTAGATAATGAAATACTGATTTCGTATAAAAGTAACATAGGAACAGTAACAATAAAGTCTGACATAAATTCCGGTGGTGTAATAACAACCGCCACAACGATTAAAACAAAATAAGCATATTTTCGAATTTTAGCCATAACATACGGATCTATTATTCCTAATGAGGTTAGGAACATCATGACGATTGGTAGTTCGAAAAGTACAGCAAATGGTAGTGACATATTTAGTAGAAATTTAAAATATTTTTCAACTGTAAAGGAAATATCCATTACCCCTGATGCTAGCTCTATTAAGAAATTCAGAACAAGCGGGAAAATTACAAAATAGCCGAAAGCTAGACCGCCAATGAATAAAAGAAATAAAGCTGGTATGTATAATAAGGTGATTTTTTGTTCGCTTTTTTTTAAAGCGGGCTTTACAAACAACCATATTTGTAAGGCTAAGACAGGGATGGTGAACGCAATTGCAATAATACAGGCAATTGTAAAGTAAATCCACATTACATCACCCGGACCTAGCACGATTAAATGATCATCTAAATTTCGAGTGAAAAATAAATATATATCTTTTACAAAAATGAATGTAGCACATAAAAAGATAAGAAAAGCTACAACGGTAATAATGAGCCTTTTTCGTAATTCCTCTAAGTGGTCCATTAAATTTAATTCTTTATCGTTTAATTCCATTGCTTGATTTTCCACAGAGAATACACACCTCTCACATGAATGTTGGGAAAGGTGTAGCGTAATAAGTACACCTAATAGTTGTATTCCAACTCACTTTGATCTTCATTACATCTCTAAATTCAACTATTACAAAAAAATGTTATTTGGCTTTAGAGAGTAAAAGAAATGTAAAATGATGTCACTGTTATTATACTCACTGATTATAACAAATTTTCAAACAATAGATGTGTCTAATTTAGTAAGTTTTTACATAAAAATGTCGTAAAAAGGCATAGTTACTACTATCTGCGTAGGGAAAAATAGACAAATATATAATATTTAACAAATTTCGCATACCAATTTATAACATTCGATATTATAATGTACACGTAATTACTATTTTTTTTGAATAAGGGGGCTTCAGAATGATAGGGAAAAGAAAAACGATTTATGAATCTGCCTTAGATCAAGGTGTAACTAGGCGAAACTTTATAAAAATGTGTGCGATGCTTGCAGCGACAATGGGTCTTGAATATAGCCAGACAGAGCAGGTTGTAGCAGCGATGGAAACTAAAAAACGGGTGCCGGTATTATGGCTGCAACTACAAGATTGCACTGGATGTTCAGAATCATTTATTCGTTCAACACACCCAAAAACAGAAAGTGTTTTATTTGACATGATTTCGCTTGAATATTCAGAAGTATTATCAGCGGCATCTGGATTTCAAATAGAAGACCATTTAGAATCGATTATTAAAAACTATAAGGGTGAGTATATTTTAGCTGTAGAAGGCAGTGTGCCGGGAGATGGTGCTTACTGTATGGTAGGTGGAAAGAGTGTAATCGATACATTTAAGCATGCGGCAGAAAATGCAAAAGCTATTATTTCGTATGGTAGTTGTGCATCATGGGGAGGAATTCCCGCCGCATATCCCAACCCAACGAAGGCAAAACCAATCACAAAGTATACAGGTAGCACTCCAGTCATTTTAGTACCTGGTTGTCCACCGATTGCTGAAGTTATGACAGGTGTAATCGCACACATTATTACATTTGGTGTTATTCCGGAATTGGATTCTGTTGGTAGACCAAAAGCATTTTATCGTCATCGTATTCATGATAAATGTAATAGACGCGCTTTTTTCGATGCAGGTCTGTTTGTTGAATCATTTGATGATGAGGGCGCAAAACAAGGATATTGCTTATATAAAGTAGGTTGTAAAGGACCGACTACATATAATTCTTGTGCAGAAATGCGTTGGAATGGTGGAACAAGTTATCCGATTCAGGCTGGTAACCCTTGTATAGGCTGCTCAGAAAGTAATTTCTGGGATAACGGTCCATTCTTTACAAGACTTGCAAAAGTACCTGGTACCCAAACAACGATTAATCCGGACAAAATTGGAGCAGTAGCATTGGGTGTTACAGCAGCAGGTGTTGCTGTTCACGGGGCAGCCACTGTTGCGAAGAAGAAACATGATGAAAAAACACGAGGTGACAAGTAATGGTAGAACGTATTGTAGTAGATCCGATTACGCGAATTGAAGGCCACTTACGCGTTGAAGCGGATATTGATGAAAATGGTGTTATTAAAGATGCTTTTAGTTCTGGAACATCTGTAAGAGGTATTGAAGTCATTGTGAAAAATCGTGACCCACGTGACGTGTGGGCATTTGTACAACGAATTTGTGGCGTATGTACGTCTACACATGCATTAGCATCGATCCGTTCAGTTGAAGATGCGCTGGATATTAAAATCCCTGAAAATGCGCACTTAATTCGCAACATTATGAATGCAGCGGTATTCCTTCATGACCATGTTGTTCATTTCTATCATTTACATGCATTTGATTGGGTAGATATAGTAAGTGCATTAGATGCTGATCCAAATGAGACATCTAAAATTGCGCAATCCATATCAGATTGGCCAAAATCTTCGCCGGGATACTTTAAAGAAGTACAAGACAAAGTTAAAAGAATAGTAGATAGCGGTCAGTTAGGTATTTTCGCGAATGGTTATTGGGGACATGAAGCTTATAAACTACCAGCAGAAGTGAATTTATTAGCAGTTGCTCACTATTTAGAAGCACTTGATTGGCAAAAAGAAATTGTGAAAATCCAAGCGATTCTTGGTGGGAAAAATCCTCACCCTCATTATGTGGTAGGAGGTATGGCAACACCGTTAGATATCAATAGTGATAATGGTATCCATATAGAAAGATTATCACATATCTCACAAATCATTGATGAAGCAATGACATTTGTAAATCAAGTATACATACCCGACCTATTAGCTATCGGTTCTTACTATACCGATTGGACACATGGTGAAGGCATTAACAACTATATGTGTTATGGTGATTTTGCTCCAAAAGATCATTACGATATTTCGAGTTATCGTATGCCACGTGGTGTCATTTTAAATGGTGATTTAACAAAAATCCATGATATCGATTTGACAGATACATCACAAATTAAAGAATTCATCGACCATTCTTGGTATGAATATAAAGGTAAAACAGAAGATGGCGGTTTACATCCATTTGAAGGTGAAACCCATTTACATTATACAGGTCCGGAAATGCCTTATAAGAATTTAAATACAGATGAAGCATATAGCTGGATTAAAGCACCACGATACAATGGACAACCTATGGAAACAGGTCCGCTTGCACGCATCATGGTTGGTTATGCTGCCGGAAGTAAAGAAGTTAAAACACTTGTAGATGACACACTTGCGAAGCTAAATATTCCTTTATCAGCTTTACAATCGGCTTTAGGAAGAACGATTGCTAGAGGATTGGAAAGTGTTTTAGTAGTTAAATGGATGCGCAAAGATATGGACCAACTATTGGAAAATGTGAAAAATGGGAATCAAATAACATTTAATTCATCAAAATGGGAACCGGAAACATGGGGAAAAAGCGCAAAAGGTGTTGGTTGGATAGAAGCTCCACGAGGCGCTTTAGGACATTGGATTGTTATTGAAGATGGCAAAACAAAAGAATATCAAGCAGTTGTTCCAAGTACTTGGAATGCTTCCCCAAGAGATGGCAAAGGGACTATTGGTGCATATGAAGCTTCATTGATAGGTACACCAGTGGCTGATAAAACACAGCCTCTAGAGATTATTCGTATTATCCACTCTTTTGACCCATGTTTAGCTTGTGCGGTTCACTTAACAGACTTGGAATCAGATACTCAAACAGAAATACGTATCGGATAGGAGAGGAGCATAGTGGCAAATTCTTATCATTCAGAAGAAAGTAGCGAAACGGGCTATAAGAATAATCGACCTCCCAAGGTAGAAAAAGTATCAGAAAGAATGGTGAAAATTTATGTCTGGGAGCTTCCAGTGAGAATTTTCCACTGGATGAATGCAGTAGCGATAGTAGCTCTTATGATTACGGGTATTTACATTGGAAATCCTTTTTTCGCCTCAATTATGCAAGAGGAAGCATCTAGTTTCATTATGGGTTGGGTAAGATATATACACTTCTTTTCTGCTTTTCTATTTACATTGAACTTACTTGTTAGATTATATTGGACATTTACGGGCAATAAATATGCGACGTCCAATCCTTTACGTAAAATTTTCTGGAAAGACTCATGGGAAACTGTGAAGTTTTATATATTCATGAAAAATAAGAAACCACATTTTGTCGGTCATAATCCATTAGCACAATTAAGCTATTGGGCAATTATCGGTGGGGGTTCGATTATCATGATTCTCACTGGTTTCTACATGTATATTGAACCTCAACCAGAATCATTCTGGGGAAAAATGTTTGGTTGGGTCGCACTATTTGGTGATAGTTTTGAACTTCGATCTTGGCACCATTTAGTAGCTTGGGTATTCATGATCTTTATAGTGATTCATGTTTATTTATCTATTCGTGAAGATTATTTAGAGAAAAACGGGACAATGAGTTCAATCTTTACCGGATATAAAACAGAATCCAAACATACTCTTGGAGAAAAAATAGAAAAAGAATTATTAGGAGAAGATATGACAGAAAATAATCGTAATCAGATTACTATATTGGGAATTGGAAATACGTTATACACGGATGAAGGGTTAGGTGTAAATGCACTAACTCCGTTAGAAGAGATATTTGGAAGAGATGAACATGTGGAGTTAATAGATGGTTCAACAGATGGAATGGGTCTATTAGGACCGGTTGAAGATACAGATTATTTAATCATCATTGATGCAATCAACGCGGGTAAAGAGGGCGGACATATCATTGAATTACATGGTGACGATATTCCAGCGTATTACGGGATCAAAATGTCTATTCATCAACTTGGGTTTCAGGAAGTTCTTCTAGCTTCAAAACTACGAGAACAGTATCCTAAGAATATTGTTATGATTGGTATGCAACCTACCTCTTTGGAGCTTGGCATTGGGCTTTCGGAAACAAATGATGCAAAATTACCAGAGCTTGTGAAATTGGTAGAAGAACAAGTGGATAAATGGAAGCTTGAGATGGCATGAATCGACTAGAATTTCTAAAAGAAATGAAAAATAGTCTTGTAGAAACAGTACAAGCCGCTTGTGCACCTATTATGGAAGATAAGATTGAAAAATTAGATCGTTCTATTGATGTGCTATCGCAGTTGCAATGGTGGCATGTAACGAATCAAATTGCCACTAAAAAAACAATCGAACAAAAGTATATTGATGGACAGTGTCTTTTACTTGTTCATGCCAATAACACAATCCGCGCTTTTAATGGGAAATGCCCTTCATGCGACCATTTATTACACGTATTTCAAATAGATTCAAAATGTAAGTGTATGAATTGCGAAGCGGAATTCTCTCTTGTAAGCACCGAAACGAGTTCCTTGCAAGAGTATCCATTGAAAAGACGTGAAGACGGTTATTATGTAGGTTTGCAGAAAAAAAGATAAATCAGGCTTGTTGATTAACCAGTTTTCACCATTACTATTAAAGTGGTAGGTTGATTTCCGCTACGGGTTGCTCGCTTTCCGCGGGCAAGCACCGAGCCGCTTCCTCCACTTCGTTCCGTGCAGGGTCTCGGTATGCTTGTATTTCCCGCAGGAGTCGAGCACCCTCCGCTGCAATCAACGAAGAAAGAAGTTAGGTATCCTAGTATTGAATATGAAATTAACCAATTTATCGATAAGTATCAACCAATTATTTTCCTAATTAACACACCTGAATATAAATATAATTATTTCAATAATAAAGCCTAGATAACGATATGTAAGCACATGGAACGGAAGGTGGCGACTCCTGCGGGAAAGCGTGAGACTTGAGACCCCGCACGAAGCGTAGCGAAACTTAGTTTTGCGACGAAAGCGAAGCGACAGGAGCACGGAGGAGGCTCAAGCCACGCCCGCGGAAAGCGTCCACCTGTAGTGGAATGTGCTGCCAAGTACACATTTTGGTGTAGGGCCTTTAAGTTTGTACAGAATTTAAGAATGAAACTGTGAAGGTCCGATGATGATTTTTTCAGAAATAAGGTGAAGATTATGCATGAAATGGCTCTGATGGGAGATATATTGAACATTATTATTGAAGATGCCGAAAAAAAAGACATTAAACAATTTAACAAGATTGAGTTAATCGTCGGTGAATTAAGTAATGCAATGCCAGACGCGTTGAAAATGGCGTTTGAAATCTATAAAGATCAGAATTCACATTTGTTTTCAGAAGGAGCGATCCTCCATATTCAACATGAAGAAGCGATAGCGGAATGTATATTTTGTAATACAGAATACAAGCCTGAGTTAAAAATTTCTATCTGTCCCTCGTGTAACATGCCATCGGGAAAATTAATATCAGGTGAAACATTTCAAGTTTTATCCTATGAAGGGGAGTAAAGTGCATGAAAGTAGAACTAAACACAAATGTATTAACTAATAACAATAAGGCAGCGGAGTTTAATAGAGAGTTATTTATTAAAACGAATACGCTTGTGATCAATATGATGAGCTCACCTGGAGCAGGAAAAACAACAGTGTTAGAAGAAACTGTGAAAGCATTATCTGGTAAATATCGCATAGGCGTTATTGAGGGAGATTTAGCGACGGAAAAAGACGCTGAACGTATTCGACAACAAGGTGCACAGGCAGTTCAAATTAATACGCATGGTGGTTGTCATTTAGATGCACGTATGGTGATCGCGACGTTACCTGAATTTGATTTAGATCAAATTGATATATTGTTTATTGAGAATGTTGGTAATTTAGTTTGTCCATCTGGTTATGACCTTGGTCAACATCATAAAATAGCAGTTTTAAGTGTGCCAGAAGGCAATGATAAAATTCCAAAATACCCACAAATGTTTATGCGTACAGAACTAGTACTTTTAAATAAAGTTGATTTATTGCCTTATCTTGATTTCGATGTCGAAATGGCTTTAGAGGACTTAAAAGCAATCAACCCAGAATCGAAATTATTACAATTATCTGCAAGAACACAAGAAGGTATGGATAGTTGGTACTCGTGGATTGAAGAGGCATATCAGGCATGTCTGAAACAGTAAAAGTTTCTATTGTTGGGAAAGTGCAAGGTGTAGGGTTTCGCCCTTTTATTTATCAATTGGCAAACGAATATGGTTTAAAGGGTACAGTTCAAAATAATATGGATGGTGTGGAAGTTTTTGTCGAAGGAGAGCTTGCGCAAGTTGAGCTGTTTTTGCAAAGCATTGAACAAAAAGTGCCTAGGTTATCTAGAATTGATCAAATGGTCATTCATAAAGAATCCTATAAAGGTTATAAAGACTTTTCGATTATTAAAAGTAGACGGCAAGGAACATCTCAGCTTGTTATTCCAGTAGATGCAGGTGTATGCGATGAGTGTCTTTCTGACATGAATGATCCTAACAATTCACGCTATCAATATCCTTTTATTACCTGTACACAATGCGGCCCCCGCTACACAATTATTGATGAACTTCCATATGACCGCCCATTTACTTCAATGGCTCACTTCGATTTATGCCCAATTTGTGAGAGTGAATATAATGATCCTATTGACCGGAGACATCATGCTCAGCCGATTGCTTGCCCGGAATGTGGGCCACATATCAAGCTAGTGAGTAATGACGGAAGTACTGTAGCGGAATATGAAGAAGCATTAAAGCTTGCAGGGCAATTTCTTTTAGAAGGAAAAATCATGGCGGTAAAAGGAATCGGTGGTTTTCATTTATGTTGTGATGCTAGCAATGATGAAGCGGTGGCACTTATGAGAAAACGAAAAAACCGTCCTAATCGACCATTAGCTGTGATGAGCTTTTCAATTGATCATGTGAAGGATTTTGCTGTTGTTTCAGCAGAAGAAGAACAAATGTTGAAAAGTCCAGAAGCACCGATTGTTATTTTGAAAAAACAAACTGACGATCATTTAGCAGAAAAAGTAGCTCCCGATATGAAGACAATTGGCGTGATGCTACCTTATGCTCCTTTACATTATCTTTTACTTAAAGAAGTGGATGAGCGGACATTAGTCATGACAAGTGCTAATGCTTCTGGTTTGCCTATAGTTTATAAAAATGAAGAATGTAGTCAGTATCTTGGAGAAATTGCTGATTTTTATTTAATACATAATCGTAATATCTTACATCCTAGTGACGACTCAATTGTTCAAATGGTGCAAGGAAGTACAGACTTTTTCAGAAAATCGCGTGGTTATAGTCCTGATGCATTATTTAGTAAAAAGAATGTGGATGGCATCGTATCATTTGGTGGACAGCAAAAAACAACTTTTGCATTGGGCAGAAATCATCAAGTGTTTATAGGTCCCCACATCGGAGATTTAGATAGTTTAAATACGCTTGAGCATTATAAAAATGAACTGCAGCATTTATTGAAATGGGTTAAGCCTAATCAGGAAATTGGCGTCATTGATTATCATCCTAACTACCAAACCCGTCAATTAGTAAATGAGTTTTCGTTTAAAGAAGTGGTGGAAGTACAACATCACCATGCACATATGGCAGCTTGTTTAGCAGACAATGGGATTGAAGAAAAAACGTTTGCCATTATATTGGATGGAACAGGCTACGGTTTTGATGGTAATATATGGGGGTTTGAAGTATTTTATGGGGATTGCAAGGAAGTAGAGCGGTTAGCCCATTTGCATTATACAGCTTTACCTGGAGGCGAGGCATGTATTCGAGAACCGTGGCGTAATGCTGTTGGCATGCTTTTAACCTTATTAGGTGAGGAAGGATTTAAAATAAGTGAACAACTTTTCCCTGCACATAAAGAGGCGCTTCCTGTTTTACGTGCGATGGTTGAAAAAGGGCTGAATACAGTTTATGCAGGATCTTGTGGCCGATTGTTTGATGCTGTTAGTAGTATGCTAGGCATTTGCGACAAGTCTACTTATGATGGTGAGGCGGCTATAAGCTTGTCTGAACTGGCTAATGTAGACCAGAAAGTAGATGCTTATAGCTATGAAATTAAGGAACATGAACAGCAATTAATTTTTAATTTTAGTCGAATGTTATTAGAAATTGTAGAAGAAATGACTAGTGGAAAAGATGTTAAAGATATTAGTACAGCCTTTCATGAAACGATTGTCCAAGCATTAGTGGATGGGATGAATCGATTACATATGACCTTCCCGCAATATAACAAAAAAATTGTTTTATCAGGGGGGAGTTTTCATAATCGATATTTGAAAAAAAGGTTGATTGCTTGTTTATCCACAGCAGGATTTGAAGTATATACCCATCATCGTATCCCATGTAATGATGGCGGCTTATCTTATGGGCAGTTAATGGTAGCTGCATCAAAAAGGGAGGAAAGAACATGTGTGTAGGAGTACCAGCAAAAGTTATTGAAAAACAAGAATATAGTGCAGTTGTAGATGTAATGGGTTCACAAACAACAGTAGGTATAATTTTTATCCCTGAAGTTCAAGAGGGTGACTATGTAATTGTGCATGCAGGACAAGCTATGTCGATCGTAGATGAACAATATGCACAAGAGAGTGTTGTAGAATGGAGGAAGTTTGTCGATGCGCGAGATTCTCAGTCAATCCTCTAATCCTGAAATACTGAAACCTATGTTAAAGGGGGTTATTGAACAAGCAAATTTATTTAAAGAACGTTACAACAGACTACCAGTTTTCATGGAAGTTTGTGGTTCACATACACATGCATTAGCGGAATCTGGTATTAAACAAGCTTTAAAAGATCATGTGCGACTTATTTCTGGCCCTGGTTGCCCTGTTTGTGTAACTGATCAGCGATCCATCGATGCTATGATTGAATTATCGCAGGGAGAAGATCGTATTATCTGTACATTTGGCGATATGATGCGTGTCCCAGGTTCGAAATACTCCTTAATGGAAGAAAAGACGAAAGGGAAAGATATTCGGGTCCTATATTCGCCTGTTGAGGCCATTACCATAGCAGAACAGCATCCTAACAAAGAAATCATCTTCCTTGGTATTGGATTTGAAACGACCATTCCCATTTTGGCTATTTTAATGCAAGAGGCAGAGAAAAAACAGTTAACGAATTTCTCTATTTGGATGACAACAAAGCTTGTAAAACCTGTATTAGAATATTTACTGCAATCGGGAGAGGTAAGTCTTGATGGATTCATTTTGCCTGGACATGTATCGATCGTTCTAGGGGAAGATGCTTATTCTTACTTAGTAGATGATTATAAAATCTCTGGTGTTATTGGAGCATTTGAACCTGCGGAAGTGTTAAATACGTTATCCAAGCTAATTCAATTAGCATACGATGGCGAAATGGCTATACTAAATGATGCTCCGTCGATTGTCACAAAAAAAGGTAATATTGTGGCCCAAGAATTGATGAATAAGTATTTTGTAGAATGTGATGAACCTTGGCGAGGGATAGGTGTTATTGCTAATAGCGGATTAGATGTAAAACCAACGTATAGTCAATTTAATGCGAAACTCAAATTTAATATAGAAACAAAAGAACCACGAAAAACAAAATGTCGCTGTGGTGAAATTATTGTTGGGAAAATAACACCTGAGGATTGTCCTTTATTTGGTAAAGCATGTACACCGCGTAAACCAATAGGTCCTTGCATGGTTTCTACTGAAGGTAGTTGTGCAGCATCGTATCAATTCATGAGGGGGCTAAATTAAATGGAACAAACAATTAGTTTAGCGCACGGAGATGGCGGAGAATTAAGTCATCACCTAATACAAGAGGTCTTTGTAAAAGCGTTTGGAAATAAGGAAGAATCAAAATTCGATGCAGCTGTTATTTCTATGCAACAAGGGAAAATAGCTGTCACAACGGATTCATTTGTTGTCAAACCGTTATTTTTCCCAGGAGGCTCGATTGGGAAGCTTGCTGTTGCAGGTACAGTGAATGATTTAGCTGTAAGTGGAGCGAAGCCTTTATATTTAACGTGTGGGTTTATAATAGAAGAAGGTTTTTTACTGAAAGATTTGAAAACTATTGTGCAAAACATGGCAGACGAAGCAACAAAGGCTGGTGTAGTACTTGTTGCTGGAGACACAAAAGTAGTGGAACGTGGTAGTTGTGACGGTGTCTTCATTAATACTACTGGTATCGGTGTCATACATGAAGACACAATTGTTCCTTCTTTTGAAGAAGGTGATGCAGTCATTGTGTCAGGTACAATAGGGGATCATGGTATTGCCATTATATCCGCTCGAGGTGATCTAGGTATTACCAGTCCAGTACAAAGTGACTGCGCCTCTTTAAATCATATGCTAGAAGAAGTTACAACTGCTTCTAAACAAGTACGTATTATGCGTGATCCAACGAGAGGTGGATTAACTTCTACACTTGTAGAGATTGCTGAAGACTTTGGTGTAACCATTACATTAGAAGAAGATCTTATTCCGATTAAAGACGAAGTGCATGGAGCATGTGACCTGCTAGGCTATGATCCAATGTTCTTAGCGAATGAAGGAAAAGCGATTATCATTGTGGCCAATGAAGATAAAGAGAAAGTACTTGATGCCATTCGTCAGCTTCCCGAGGGGCAAGATGCTGTATGTATTGGTAAAGTATCTGATATATCAAAAGGCCAATTATTATTAGAAACACCACTTGGCGTAAAACGTGCGCTACATCGATTATCAGGCATTATGTTACCACGTATATGTTAAGATATTAAAAAAGGTCATGTGAAAATCTATTCTGCACAGTTTATATAGTGTGCAGAATAGATTTTTTATTATTTTATTTTATTTGATATGAGCAAAATCACATACTAAAAATACCAATCTACTATAAAGGGAATTCACTATTATGAATGGAAGATTTCCGTTCATAATGGTCAATTCCGGGGGGCGTCTGATGAGCCGCTAAACCCCCGGGAAGTTCTGCTCTGTAGCGTAAGCCGAATGCCGTCAGCTACACTCGCCCAGCCTCCACTCCAATCTAATACCAAATCCAACTACTATTAATGAGTTCTATAAAAGAGAACTAATGTTATACTTCGTTTCAATAACCAATGAAATAAAATTAGTGTATTTGTAATCCAATTGTTCTACGTTATTTCAAAGGCTTCATTACAAGTCCTCACGAAAAAACTTTAACTCATAATGGTTGCCAGTGAGGGTCTTTGATATCGTCTATATTTACTTTTCTTACGAATATAATACTTCCTTCATCACAAGCTCTAAATTTTATAAAATTCTGTTGAGCCTGTTTTAATGAAACCTCATTTGCACCACCTTCATAATGAGGATCTCTATATTGAACGTCGTCATCTTCCCAAGAACAAATATTACAAATTTCATATGTACCTGGTGGTTTCTCTTCTAATGTTTTATAACCACAACAAGGGCAAGTATGTTTCATGCTTTCACCTCGAATTATTTTATGAATTTTTTGTTATTTAGTTAAGCACTCTAAAGTAATAACTGTACCCTATAATTCTTACATTAATTGTATAATAAAGATGGATAGATAACACCAAAAAATGTATTACAAAAAAAGCGAGGGCCTGCAATGGAAAATAAAATTCTAATTATTGATGATGATATAGATTTATGTTATTTATTGAAAAATTATCTGATGTTAGAAAACTATAATGTAACTATTTGTAATGATGGACCTAGTGGATTAAAGGAAACAACGTCTAATACATACCAACTGATTATTTTGGACATTATGCTGCCAAATATGAATGGTTTTGAGGTCTTAACTAATATCCGTAAAACAAGTAGTGTACCTATATTAATGTTAACTGCTAAGGATTCAGAGGTAGATAAAGTTTCTGGCTTGCGACTGGGTGCTGATGATTATCTGACAAAACCATTTTTACAGAATGAATTTATAGCACGGGTCCAGTCACTCATCAGACGATATACGATATTTAATGCTAAACACGGAGAGGAAGAAACACTTTCGTTTAAAGGTTTGGTGATCAATCGTCAATTAAGACTAGTAAATGTAAATGGTGATGCCATCAAACTAACTGCTAAAGAATTTGACTTGCTGCTTTTTCTAGCGTCCAATAAAGGTCAGGTTTTTACAAAGGAACAAATATATAATCATGTGTGGCAAGAGGAGTATTCATACGATGACAGTAACATTATGTCATTTATAAGTAAGCTAAGAAGAAAAATTAAGAATACTGAACTTGATCTTGATTATGTTCAAACAATTCACGGTGTTGGTTATCGATTTAATCTGGGGGTGTAGGTATGCCATATTTAATGATTGCATGTGCAGTGCTAGTTATTATTGTACTTTTTCAATATCTACACATACGTAAAACAAAAAAAACAACTACACAATATTTCTGATATACTCGATGAAGTTCTAGAGGGTAATTTAAATCGAAGATTATATGCAAATGAAAATGACGTAACAAGTGATATAGCCTATAAAATCAATGATATTGTCATAGGTAACAAGAAACAATTGCTCGCGCAGAATAAGTCAGAAAAAGCATATAAAGAATTAGTTACAAGCCTTTCACATGACATTCGCACGCCTCTTACTTCTTTAGTTGGTTATTTAGAAGCGCTAGATAGAAATTTAGTGACTAGTAACGAAAGAGGTCGATACATTCAAACCGCTAAAAATAAAGCGTTTAGCCTAAGTGAATACATACAAACGCTATTCGAATGGTTGAAGTTAGAGTCAGGGGAGTGGCTCTATTCGTTTGAGAAAGTAAATATATGTGAACAAAGTAGAGTCATTATTGCGGATTGGATTTTTAGATTTGAAGAATTGAAAATCAACTATCATTTTGATATTCCGAATAGTTCTATACCAGTAAAACTAGATGTGAATGCATATGAAAGAGTATTGAATAATCTTTTATCAAATGTACTTAAACATAGTCAAGCTACCCAGATTGGTATTTCCATTACTTATGATGAGAGTCGTGCTATGATCAAAGTTTCTGATAACGGAATAGGCATTTCAAAAGAGGATTTACCTTTCATCTTAAATCGATTGTACAAATGTGATTATTCTCGAAGTACGAGCAGTAATGGATTGGGATTAGCGATTGTCAACGAGTTAGTCATCTCACACAATGGTCAAGTGAATGTGGAAAGTACTTTAAATAGCGGTACAACATTTGAAATTTCACTCCCTCGTTTATGACGTGGGAGTTTTTTAAAACATACATATAGCCAAGTATAGGCAAGGTTTTGGCAAGGTTCTTAGATTATTCTTTATTTATGGATTGAAAGGAGCGGTAAAATGACGAAAGAAACGATTCTTACCACGAATAATTTAACAAAAAAGTATAAGAAGCAAATTGCAGTGAATAACGTTAGCATCAATGTGAAAAAAGGAAGAATTTATGGACTTTTAGGCCGAAATGGTGCAGGGAAAACGACTGTTATGAAAATGATTTTAGGGTTAACCTCTATTTCATCTGGAGAAGTTAGTATATTTAATCAACCATTAAATAGTAACCAAAAAACAATCTATCCTAGAATTGGCTCAATTATTGAAGTGCCGGGGTTTTATTCAAATTTAACAGGGACAGAAAATTTAAAGGTGTTCGCCAGACTAAGGGGGACGATTAATCCTGATGCAATTCAGGACGCTTTGAATGTCGTTGGCTTGCCATTCAATGACAAGAAGACTTTTTCTTCATACTCGTTAGGAATGAAACAGCGGTTAGGCATTGCCAATGCATTACTGAATGATCCCGAATTATTAATTCTTGATGAGCCTACAAATGGTCTTGATCCAATTGGCATTGCTGAAATAAGATTATTTCTACAAAAGCTTTGTCACGAACAAGGTAAAACGATAGTTATTTCAAGTCATATCTTATCTGAAATTGCATTAATGGCAGATGATATAGGGATTATCCATAATGGCATATTACTAGAAGAATGTACACTGGAAGAATTGCAAAAGAAATCTGAACAGTATATTAGTATACAAACAACGAATATGATCGACACCGTTCATATTTTGGAATCTAAACTAAATATAACGAATTACTCAATAGAAGATGATAACTTTATCAGAATTTATGATTTAGTTCATTCTGTCTCACTGATCGCCAAAGTATTAGTGGGTGCAAACATTGAATTAACGCATCTTCAGTTATGTACCGATAATTTAGAGGATTATTTCAAGAAAAAAACTGGGGGTGAGGGCATTGCTTAATATCCTAGCAAACGAAAGACTAAAATTAAAAAGAAATAAATTAATACCTATGTGCACGTTAATCGGTATAATGCTGCCAATCGCTATGATTATGGCAGACTTAGCAGCTAAAAATGAAACTATCTCAACGTTCACAACTATTGAATGGGTGAATCGATTAGTTTTACCTATCCAAGTAATTGTTTATCCAGTATTAAGCGGTTTTGTGATCACCTTTTTGATCCAAAAAGAATATGTGGAACGAA
The DNA here is from genome assembly GCF_044761695.1 of Lysinibacillus sp. NPDC097287. NCBI lineage: Bacteria > Bacillati > Bacillota > Bacilli > Caryophanales > Bacillaceae > Lysinibacillus > Lysinibacillus sp. NPDC097287. The sequence goes on along the minus strand of NZ_JBIWCX010000004.1, from coordinate 132,008 downwards.
CAATAATAAACACGCTGACAGCACCTACTAATAGAATCAAACTTGTACTAGGCAAGTATATAATATGGTCCTTATGGGGTGTCATATTAACACTACTTTTTCTTTTTATCACTTACGGTGGTGTATATCTGTTATTTGGAAAAACGCAATTTCAAGAAGGGCTCTATGAAATAACTGAATTATGCTTAAAAACTGGCATATTAAACTTGCTGTCAATGAGTCCAATTTTAATTATTTGTATTTTGCAAAGGCAAATTTTTTATCCGAGTCTTCTCTTTAGCTGTCTCGTTTCTGGAATAGGGTTTGTTGGACTTTATTGGTCTGAAAGTATTAGGAACATAATCCCTTGGTCTGCCGTAACTTCTATTACTTTCTTAGATTCAAATGTACTACTACCTTATGTGTCAGTAATAGGTTGTTATCTATGTGGTCTGTTTTTTAGTTTTTACTCATTTAAACATCAAAATTTATAGTTAATTGAATATTAGTAACAAGTAATACGTAATAGGATTAACTTCGTTGGTTTAATAATTGAATTATAAAACGTTAGAAGAAATTAGACTGCAGCCCTATAATGTTGTCCGGGTTAGATTTGTAGATAAAATCAAAAGGTATTGGACTATGATAGAGCAATACCTTTGCTACTTCTATAATGAGGTAAATATATCTTTTCAAATAGATTTTATTAACATCTAGTTTATCTATTGCTTTTATTGTTTTTCGAAGCGCGTTGCATATGATCTGACATACTCTTCTTCATCATTTCGTATAGCTTCAATTAATTTTTGTAACAGTGTAGAATCAGTCATGTTATTCTGACACACAATGTTATATACCCCTGCCGCAATTGCTCCTCGAATCATAAAATGCTCATGATGAATAACACGTAAATATTGGGTTAAAACAAAATTTGGGTCATACATAGTATTCATCGAATTAATGAGGTCAAAAAGGTCGGGAGTAGGAAGGATAGTTATTTTTTCTTCAATTTCCTCAGCCGATAAATAAACAGTACTAGAGGGTGTTTCAATATCTTCATATGTTTCAGTATATAGCCCGTTTAAAAATGTTTCGAAATCTGAAGCAAGTAGAATGATTTCTTCACTTTCGTTATCAATATAGATTATTGGAGGATTTTCTGTTGTGTCCCTATAATCAAAACAAATCCAAGTGTGACCATCGCCGCTTAATAAAAGAATTTTTTCTGGCATTTCCCACTCCTGAATATAATAGTCACTTTGTAAAATGCTATTATCAGAACCAATTCCCCAAATATACTCCACATTGACATGATCGTCAGCCCAATTTGTCGGAACAGTTGTAGGGTAAGCATTTTGATTTATGTAACCACCGTTTTGCTCCAAAATTATTCGTTTATAGGATATTGGTAAAATAAAACCCAGCTTTTTTTCAGTATCCTCAATGTCCTTTTGATTGATAGGGGGTAACCTATAACTATCTTCTGATTCAGATTTCCAAATACTCATTTTTAATAGCACTCCTAAATTGTGGGTTATTTTGTAATTATTATTTTTGATATGTATGGTGATATAGTTTATCTAAGATATCTAGATGGAGCTAAACGATAAAATGTATTGAAATAATTAAATTTGAATTTTAATATATTCCCTCAGAAATAATGTAACCTTCTTTATCATATACAAAAAAATTTGCTGGTGTACTTTTGGTATCCATTGTGTAATATTCAGGTAACTTTTCAATTTTTACGAACGTTTTTATCGTATCTACATCATTAATAAACTGATATTGCTTGTTTGCGGTTATAACTTTTATTTGGTCAATATTTAAGGTTGGATTTCGTCCGAAAACGACACCATAGAATCCTTTATTGGTTTCAAATTCACGATAGTTAATCGCTCCTTCTGCTCTAACACTCTCCAGCTGAAGGCGCTGATTCCATCCTTCTTTAAAAATAGCGAATCCATATAGCTTATTGTCAAACAATACATGTGCAAACCATGTATCGGATTCTCCTAATTGTAACCATTCCACAATCTCTATATTTAAAAAGTCATTTATTGCTGATAAAGAAGAGTCATCGTTCTTGTCATAAAACTCATTTATATATTGCTCTGCTTCAACCTTAGAGTTTTTAATATTATAATCGCTAAAGTGAAAAATAATATAGAAAATAAAAAGAATCACACCAAGTATCGACAACTTCATTCTTTTTTTCAAAATATCACCTCCTTGTACTTTAGATTTAGGATAGTATCATTAAATCCAGCCCTTGTCACTTGCAATGTTAACAGCTTGTTGTCTGGATTTTACTTCGAGCTTTTGAATAGAGGTCGATAGATAGTTTCGAATAGTGCCTTTTGTTAGATATAATTTTTTACTTATTTCATTTGTTGTACAACCTTCTTTGACAAGTTGTAGAACAGCGATTTCTCGTTCGTTGAGAGGGTTTAGTTCTTTCATAAATAAAGTAGCCGCCAAATCTCTACTGACAACCTTGTCTCCGTTGTTTACTTTTCGAATGGCTTCTATCAAGTAATCAATAGGTTCATCCTTCAGCAAATACCCAAATACATCACAATCCATCGCTTTTTGTAAATATCCAGGTCGTGCAAAAGTAGTAACAATCATAACTTTACAGGGTAAATGAGCACTTTTTATTTTTTCAGCAAGTTCAAGTCCGGTGAGATAGGGCATTTCAATATCTAATATACAAACGTCAGGTACTTCTCTTTGTATAACCTCCCAAGCTTTTTGACCATCTGCTACTTCTGCAATTACTTGGATATCGGGCTCGAATGCCAGTAAAGATGTTAAGGCTCCACGTAACATTTGTTGATCTTCAGCTAATATGACACGTATCATATACTCTGCACCTCTTTTCTAGAATGTAGTATAGGCAGTTTTAACGTAACAATGGTTCCACCAGTTGCTGTATTGTCAATCGAAGCGGTCCCTTGAAGGGCATTCATCCTTTCCTTCATAGAAGAGATGCCATTGCCCAGACCTTGATTTTCTAGACCTATACCGTCATCAGATATTTTTAGATAATATAAATGGTCAATACAATTAATCTCAACGATACAAGTTTTGGCCTGACTATGCTTGATAAGATTTGTTGTGGCTTCTCTAAGACATAAGGCGAGCATCGTTTCTTCTACGCTTGCTAATAGAGTATTGGTACGCTTATTGTTTAATTTGAAAGAAATATTAGCTGTTTGTAATAGGTTTTTACAATGTAAAAGCTCACTTTCTAACGAGATAAAATTCATATCTGACACGATTTCTCTTACTTGCTTTAGAGCAGTGCGTGTCGTAGATAATATTTCATCTAACTCATCTTTAGCTCTATTTGGATCTCTGTCCATCAATTTTGTTGTCAACTCGGTTTTTATTTTAATCATTGTTAAGGTATGACCAATCGTATCATGTAGATCCCTTGCAATACGTTGCCTTTCGTCTTGTTGTACGAGTTGGGTATTAACCGCTGCCAACTCAACTTTTAAGCTTTTTGTTTTTTCTACAAAGTAAATAAGCAAAGGGAATACTACTTGAATCATCATTGTAGGGATTATTATCGGTTCTTCTATTTTAAATAGCTCGCCAGTCTCAACCCATAGAACAAAGATGAACATAATGGCAATAGCAAGCATTACCGAAGCAATATGCCATTTGACTTGTGCTCTCCCAATGAAATCGGCAAACATTAATCCGAAAACTAACATGTTAGAGTCTATAAAAATCCCCAAAATTGTAATGAGGGAGAGGCCAGTTAATGTAGCCAGATGAAGGCGCCAATCCCTATACCATAATGAAAAATAAAACGCCATTAAGAATAAACTAAGGATAATAATTTTCACTAGTATCGATAAATCAGAGTCAGAACCTAATACAATTGATATTAAAAAAATAATAGATACTACGTCGATAATTAAATATTGTTTTGCTTGATCTTTTGGATAAATTTTTATATTTTACACCAACCCTTGTCGTTTATTTATTTGCGACGGCTTGAACGGTATGTTTTCGAATCCATTCCAAAGGTCCAACATGAAAATGTTTTATACAAATATGAGCAATGATGAGTTGGAGAAGGGAAAGGGTAACCCAAATGGCAATAACCTCAATGCTATTTAGCTTTCCACCTAATCCTAAGCCCCACCCATAGAAAATAAATGATGCTATCATATTTTGTAGGACGTAGCAACTTAAAGACATTTTACCGACTTGCCCAAATCGCATCCACAGCCAATCTGCTTTCTTATATTCTATCAGTTTACCAAAAATACCAATATAACCAAGTGACAGAATTGGTGCAAATAAATAGCGAACGGGTAAATCAAAAGCTCCACCAGGAACAAAGATAAGGAGATTTAAAGGTACACCAATAGTCACCCCAATAGAAAACAACTTTTTACGAGCCTGACGACCAAATTCATCTTGAGAAAATACGCCGTTACGCATTAATCTTATGCCCATTAAAAATAAGAAGATATTCATCGGAATAATAAAGATTGCTTCCGTTCTAAAAAACCAAAAATTCGTTAAACGATTGTTTATTTGTTCAAACCAAGTACCATTTTGATAGATACTAACAATCGCATCGGTGGAAGGTAAGGTTACATTAGCACCTTGTAAAGCACTTATTAATATTAGTAGTATAATAAATGCATGAAATCCTCCAACCATATACAATGTGCGGTTAATGGCCTTATTTCCAGCCTTTACAATAAAAGCAACGACTATCGCCGTCACAGCGTAACTCATCAAAATGTCATATTCCATTACCAAAGTGAAATGGATAAACCCCTCTACAAACAAGAATAAAACAGTCCAAATATAGACACCCGGCCAAGCATTACCTTTTCGCATTGCTTGTTGATATTTCAATTCGAGCCCAACACCAAACATAATAGTCAGCAGTCCGAGCAGCTTCCCATTTACGAAAAATAAGACAAGCATTCGAGGAAAATCATTCAATGACCACCAACCAGCATAAGCACTTGTCGTAATGTAAGATAAGTCCCCAAGATAAGCAAAAATCCAAATGTTTGTACCCAGTGTTCCTAATACAGCAAATCCACGTAAAATATCGATTAAAGGCAGTCTTTGCGTACTATTTATCATCCATATCACTCTCTCTATGTTTTCTTATAATTAAATGATACAGAGGAATAGATATGATTCACATTCACACCCGTCAAAAGTACTTTGTGACAGGAGTCATATTGTTATAATTTTATTGATAAAGGGGGAAGGGATGCTTAATAATTACCCTCCTGTTTTTTAGTAAATCAGTGTCCGGTCGTTTAAATTACTTAAGCATAGAGCTGTGAAGTGCAAATAAAATCGTTTGATTTTTACGCCTAAAATATGTATAGCACCGCCAGCATGTGACGGTGCTAAAAGTTATAAAGATATTTATCTTTGAACATGCTAAATGGCTGTTTTTACTCCAAGCCCTATTAACATTACACCAGTAGACTTTTGGAAGATTGCTTGGAACTTAGGTTTATTCAGCCACTTTTTCATGATCTCTGGTGCCACATTGATGCACCGATAATCCAATATTTTGCCGTCTATCTGCTCGCAACTGTGTGAATCATAAGGGTTAAATAATAATAAATCACCTGGTTTAATTATGTATTCTTCACCTTTACAAACTAAAGAACGTGGACCTTCTTCTATAAATCCAATCACATAATATTCACGGAAGTAAGATGGGAATTTTTTGTATGATTCCTTTAAGTCGATAAGCTTCGATATTTAGTTCAGAATCAAGGTAAAGCGTTCGAATTTCATTTAACATCCAGATTCTCCTTTCGTAAAGACAACTTTAGAATAACTTGTATGATAAATCTTTTCTTGTATGATATTGCGCTTGTGTATCGCCTTGATTTGTCCCGCATCTTTATAGCCGGAAGGTACCGCTAATAAAGGTTTAAAAAACTAGGGGAATCTGTTTGGAAATTTAAAAGTGAGCGCGCATAATAAACGTTATGAGTGCTCAGATACCTGAGTGAGCGATTACTTAAGCCTAGGATACCTGCATTTAAATCATGGTAAATAATTTTAGCGGTTACGTTCGTTATTTTTAACCCATCCTAGAAATGTTAATATTCTTCTTTTTTTATCTCATTTGACATTGCCTATTAATTATAAGATTGCTGTTGATTGGAGTGGAGGTTGGACGCCCCCGGAAAGCGCCCAGCCGGAATGGAAATCAACCTACCACTTTAATAGTGATAATGAAGATTGGTGAAAAAACACGCCTGTACTGATAATAAAATGAATTGTGAAAATCTTATACTAGAAGATAAAGGGGGAGCAGTCATGCTTAGAATATTTAAATACATGCAAAGAAATGAATGGCTTTTTGTTTGTATAAGTCTTGTATTTATCGTCGTACAAGTATGGCTTGATTTAAAGCTGCCAGACTATATGGCTGAAATTACGACACTTATTCAAACAGAAGGCACAACGACTGCCGATTTACTTGCACCAGGTAGCTTTATGCTGTTATGTGCAGTCGGTAGTATGATGGCAGCGATGGTAGTTGGTTATTTTGCCGCAAGGGTAGCGGCGGGCCTATCAAAACGCTTGCGCGCACAGGTATACGAAAAGACAATGATGTTTTCAATGGAGGAAATCAATAATTTTTCAACTTCGAGTTTAATTACACGATCGACGAATGATATTACCCAGATTCAGCTTATTATCGCGATTGGCTTACAGGCCATTATTAAAGCGCCTATATTAGCAGTATGGGCAATTGTGAAAATTTCCGGAAAGAGCTGGCAATGGTCAGTTGCAACAGGTGTATCAGTATTTGTGTTAATCATTATGTTAAGCGTAGTGATTTTATTTGCGCTTCCTAAATTTCAGATTATACAAACCCTAACTGATAATTTAAACCGTGTGACGAGAGAAGGCTTAACAGGACTTAGAGTAATTCGTGCCTATAATGCCGAACAGTTTCAACATACTAAATTTGAACAAGCGAATGAACAATTAACAGCTACCAATTTATTTGTAAATCGTGTGATGGCTATTATGATGCCAGGTATGACCTTTATTATGTCTGGACTTAGCGTGTCGATTTATTGGTTGGGTGCTTATATTATAAATGAAGCAAATGCGATGAATCGTGTTCAGCTTTTCTCAGATATGGTGGTCTTTAGTTCGTATGCAGTTCAAGTAGTGATGGCGTTTATGATGCTAAGTATGATTTTCATCATGCTTCCTCGTGCTGCTGTATCGGCGAAAAGGATACTTGAAGTGTTAGACACAAAATCCACAATAACAGATGGTGCGAAGATTGAAGGCTTGCCTGGAATGGTGGGCGATGTGGAATTCAGAAATGTTGATTTTGCTTACCCAGATACAGAAGAACCGATTTTACACAATATTAGCTTTACAGCAAAAAAAGGCGAAACTGTGGCTTTTATAGGTTCAACAGGTAGCGGTAAAACAACTGTGGTCAATTTGATTCCTCGCTTTTATGATGCCACAAGAGGGGAAATACTCGTTGATGGTGTCAATGTAAAAGAATATACGCAAGAAGCATTACGCAATAAAATTGGTTATGTTTCACAAAAGGCTATTTTGTTTAGTGGAACTGTAGCTTCGAATGTAGCGTACGGTAAAAATCGTCAGGATGATACACAAGAATTCTTGAAAAAAGCGATTGAAATTGCCCAAGCGAAGGATTTTGTAGAAGAGCGTGAGGGACGATATGACAGTGAAATTTCTCAAGGCGGAACAAATGTATCAGGTGGTCAAAAGCAGCGTTTATCTATTGCACGTGCCATTTATCAACAGCCGGAGATTTATATTTTCGACGATTCTTTTTCGGCGCTCGATTATAAGACCGATCGTTTATTGCGCACAGCATTAAAAGAGCTAACAGCAGAGGCTACAACCTTAATTGTGGCACAGCGTATAGGAACGATTAAAGATGCAAATCAGATTATTGTATTAGATAACGGGCAAATTGTAGGCAAGGGTACACACGCAGAATTACTGAAAAATTGTCCTACCTATATTGAAATCGCCTACTCACAACTTTCAAAGGAGGAGCTAGAAGATGAATAAACCAAATCCATCTACACCAGGGCCACCTCCTAAGATGGGGAAACCTCCAGTTGGCGGAGGTCCACCAGGAATGGGGCCAATGATTGGAGAAAAACCAAAACAATTTAAAGCTACTATGCGTGAATTAATCGAGTATGCAAAACAATATATTCCATTTGTTATTATTGCACTTGTACTTGCATTAATAGGCGCTATTTTAAATGTAGTCGGCCCTGATATTATAAGTGAGATGACCAATACTATTGCCGCAGGGTTAGCCACATCAATTAATCTAGATGAAGTAAAACGCTTAGGCATGATTCTTGCCTTAATGTACGGTTTTGGTTTGTTATTTAATTATGTTCAAGGTTTTACGATGGCAACAGTAACACAACGAATTACGAAGAAAATGCGTACAGATATTTCTGATAAAATGCCGCGTATTCCTTTAAAATATTTCGACAAAACGAGTATCGGGAATGTACTAAGTCGCGTAACAAATGATGTTGATACAATCGGTCAAACATTAAATAATAGCTTAGGTTCTCTTGTTAGTGGGCTTGCTACGTTTGTAGGTGCCATCGTAATGATGTTTTATACAAATTGGATTATGGCAATCTCGGCGATTTTATCAACGATTATAGGCTTTAGCTTCATGTCCTTTATTATGAAGGGCTCACAAAAGTACTTTATCGCACAGCAAAGGGAGCTCGGATTGATAAATGGTCATATTGAAGAAACCTATGCGGGTCATTCAATCGTAAAAGCGTATAACGGTGAAGAAAATGCGAAGAAGGTTTTCCATAATATCAATGAGCGACTATATACAAATGCGTGGAAATCTCAATTTATGTCCGGCTTAATGATGCCGGTGATGATGTTTGTCGGTAATTTCGGCTATGTAGTCGTTTGTGTAGTAGGTGCCATTTTAGTGAATAATGAAGTCATTCAAATTGGTACAATTGTGGCATTCATGATGTACATTCGCTTATTCACACAGCCACTTGCCCAATTGGCACAAGCTGCAACAAGTATGCAGTCTACCGCCGCAGCAAGTGAACGCGTATTTGAGTTTTTAAAGGAAGAAGAATTAGAAGATGAAAGCGAAAAAACACAAAAACTTTCTAGCGTAAAAGGAGATGTGGAGTTTAAAAACGTTCGTTTTGGATATGATGAAGAACACACCATCATTAACAACTTTTCTGCTAGTGTAAAGGCAGGTCAAAAAGTTGCTATTGTGGGTCCTACTGGTGCTGGTAAAACGACATTAATCAATCTATTAATGCGTTTTTATGAAGTAAATGAAGGGGAAATCACTATTGATGGCACACCAATTCATTCATTAACGCGTGAAAATATCCATGATCTGTTTTGTATGGTCCTCCAGGATACGTGGATATTTGAAGGGACAATCCGAGAGAATATCGTGTTTTCTAAAGAAAATGTAACAGATGAACAAGTGGAACAAGCTTGTAGAGATGTTGGTTTACATCATTTTATTAAAACTTTGCCTAAGGGGTATGATACAGTGCTCAATGATAAGGCTAACTTATCAGCAGGGCAAAAACAGCTGATAACCATAGCTCGTGCGATGATTGAAAATGCGCCACTACTCATTTTAGATGAGGCAACAAGCTCAGTCGATACAAGAACAGAGATATTGATCCAAAAAGCGATGGATGAGTTAGCTAACGGAAAAACATCCTTTGTAATCGCACACCGTTTATCTACGATTAAAAATGCAGATTTAATCATTGTCATGAAAGATGGCGATATTATTGAGACAGGTAACCATGAGGAACTTCTTGCAAAGGGTGGCTTCTATGCAGATCTTTACAACAGTCAATTTGAGGACGCTTCTTAATATTGATAGAGTTATTTTGGATACACGGAAATTGTTTAAGAAGGATTCGTGGTTTAAAGATATTTATGATGAAAGATATGGAAAATTATTTTTCGGAAATAAAAACGAATTTATTAGATTTCTGAATAAACAGCTAAAATAAAAGCAACAATCTTTGTGAAAAGATCCAACAAAAAGAAGCGAACCGCAATGTTAAAATACGGTTTGCTTCTTTTTTGAAAATCTAAGTAAACTAGAAGCAAACGGTGAGTTATTAATGAAACTGCCTGTTGGAGCAAAATAAATCGACACCTTTAAAATCGTCTATCCATTACGAAGATAGACGGTTGTTTTAGGAAATCATCGACACCTATAAATCTCTCATACAACCACACAAAAAAGCATATCCTAGAGGTGTTACTAATCAATTGTATTTAGAAAACACTTTCTGTATGTCTTGTGTTCACTTATGCAAGAGCGAAGAAGGGGGATAGAGCGGCTTTAAGAGACATACGGAGATGTAAATCCTGCACCGCAATCAAACTCTCTTTCTATAGCCTATTTTCAGGCTGATAGTGTATTTTAAAATATTGGAAAATTAAAAATTGATTCGCCAATAAAAACTATCGGGAGGTCACTTGATGTCACATACTGCAGTTCAACATTTATATTTCAAAAAATTTTTGGGTAACTTGAATACCACTTCAGCTCATTCTCGGTCGATGAAGTTGATAGGCGCCTTTCAGTTTGATATGCAAAACCCGAAGTTGGAGAAGCTTAAAAAAAAGTTTATTAAAAGCTTATTCAAACAAGCACCTAAGAAATTCTTTTTACATCCAACAGAGAATGAAAACGAGCCCTCTATTTATTTAGTTTCTAAAAGCTTAAAGTCTGTGATGGCTATAGCTATGGACACTACTAATAAGAAACATCTTAGTTTATACAATTCTCCATATATATTACATTTACGGCATATACATTCTTACCGAAAAGGCGAAGGAAGAGAATTAATGCAAGCGTACAAAGAGATTCAAAAAGAGTTGAACATTCCAGGAGCTTTATACGCTGAATCAGAAGAATTGGTTGACTACTATAAACAATTCGGTTTTGAAAACCTAGGGAAGCTAGGAGATAGCGGGGAGTTTTTAATGAAGCTGCCTGTCGGAACAAAATAAACCAATAACTTTGCAACCATTTATCTGCTCAACGGATAGATGGTTGTTTTATTAAACTAGTTTAAATCTATCTAATTTTGACAATACTGAAGTTAAAAGCAAACTAACTCAAAGGGGGATTCTTTATGGAAAAACTAACTATAGTAGTGAAGACGTTGGAGTACAAGAAGCTTAGAAATGAGAATTTGTCGCTAGCCTATGAAAAAACTGAAAAGGTTCACGGTATTAGTAGAAGTGAGTGTGTAGAAAAATACTATGAAAAAGTTAACCAGTATAAAGAGATATTCGAAGCGGAAAAAAATGCTGCAACTGCAAGTAAAATCGCCCACGGTTTAACTATGTATGAATTCTCACCGAACCCCAATGTAGCCTATTATGTTGAATTACATAAAGATGATGCGATAATTGACACACAAAGTCTTGGTTGGGTTGAACTAGATGGAAATTTCGATGAGGATTTTATGAGAAGAGAACTTCAATTAGTTTTAAGCGCTGTTTGCTATCCTACTTAAGAGCAAACACAACAAGTATAGAGGATGATAGCAATCAATTAGATTTAGATAGTATCCCTTTGTAAAGAAAAATGCGATTTAACTTTGTATATTATCACCCTGTTGGAAAATAACGAAAATTAATGAAATTAAAGTTGTTGCAGGAACGCGTGACCGTTCTGAAATGCTAGAAAGAAGAAGTATCAAAGGATAACTAAACGTCCGTGATACTTCTTTTTTTCAATTTTACATACTGGGATTACTGAACTTGCATTAATAATGGCATGCCAAGCGTTTGTTGCTTCTGTTTTATGCTGATTTCTTTTGTTTTTGATCTAAAAAATAACTAAAGAAAGTTAGCAGACTTGCGCAGACTGCAACTATCCCACCGACCCATGTAACATTCATTAAATTCCCCTGATGGTATACAATTCCACCTAATGCAGAACCAAAAGCGATACCAACGTTACTTGCCACTGGCATAAGTGAAGCAGCGAGTCCTGTTGCTTTTGGCTGATAAATTTCGGCGAGGTCAATTAAATAAAGCTGAGTAGATGTTGTTAAGAGAATGGCCATTAACGACATCAAGCCAATGTTTACTAGTCCTAAAATGAAATGATTTGTAGTCCAAAATAAACTTGTCAGAACAATTGCCTGCACGAGAAATACAAATCGAAGGCGACCGATGGCATTGTGGCTGGCAATTTTACCGGCAAGGATGTTGCTGAAAATCGAGATAAATCCGTATCCAAATAAGACTAAACTAATTGAATGATTTGGTACCTCCATCCCCTTCAAGATAGGAACAAGGTACGTAAAGACGGCATAAGTTGCGCCAAATCCGAGAGCAGGAATGAAAAAAGCCATCAAAATTCTTGGATTGGTCAATAAAGATAACTGATCCCGTATCGAACTGCGTATTTGGCTGAGGCCATTAGGTAAGACGAAGAAGGATGCAAAAAATGCCAATCCTCCTAGGGAAGTAGTTAACATGAAAGTGGCATTCCAGCCGTAAGATTCTGCGATGACAATACCAATTGGCACTCCAACGACATTTGCAAGTGTGAAACCACCGAAAACGAATGATATAGCAAGACCACGTTTTTTAATCGGCATGGTTTCACTTGCTACAATCATGGCTAGAGAGATTAATACGCCTGTTACAATCGCTGTTAAAATTCGAAGTGCAAGGAACAGGATGTAGCTAGTCGAGATTACACACAAAGCATTTAAGACGATGAAAGTTCCTATCAAAAATAACATCCATTTACGCTTTGGAAAATGACTTGTTGCCGACATCACTAGTGGTGTGGCGATTGCAAACGTAATGGCAAAAGCTGAAACGAGTGTGCCTGCTTTTGCATTTGTTATTTGAAAGCTCGATGAAATATCGGTTAAGATTCCGACAATCACAAATTCGCTTGTCCCGAGAACAAATGTTAATAAAGAAAGTGTTAAGATTAGCAACCAATGTTGCTTGGATAATTTTGTTGAGTCCATAAATACCTCTATTCTAAGATGAATGTAAATGTGTCATATAGTAGATACACAACCTTAACATCATACCAAAATAATTTTGCGAGAAAAACCTTTTCTTATCTATTGGAGGTTATTGGATTACTAGAAACTTAAATGCAAGGTGAATTAGTGAAGTTTGTTTTTATGTAATTAAGTCGAAAACAAATAAAGGTGACTAAAATTTTGTATGTTTTCGACTTGTCGCTAAAGTACGAGCCTATCATTAACATTTGTACTTAAACTTAGGTTCTGTCTGAATATAAAAAGCATTTCTTACTTGTGCACACCAATTTGCAAAAGCTGATCTCCATTCAGGCGTGCTAAAGAATTGATCAACAGTTTGCGTTTCAGAATGCCAAACTATAAATAGGTTAAGTGGGGCAATTCCTCCAGCCCAAATTCCGTTATTTGCGTCAGTATCTTCTTCCCGTACTAATAATAAGGGTAGGCCAAATTGAAAAGCCATTGAAGGTTCTACTTGTGAATAAACTGAGCCTTCCCAGACCGGAGTTGATGGAGGCGGGGGTCCTTCATTGACCGCAACTGTCTGAATTTTAAATCGGCGGAAGTTTACTGCCAACATGCCATAGCTTGATGAAACTAACCGACGAATATCAGTTAATATAGATTCGGGATAACTTTCGCTTAAAGGTAATGTGCGTGGAAAAAGTAAAGCATCCTCAATCTCTAAAATGAGACGGTTTAGAAACCGTTGTTGGTTAGCATTCAAATGAGTTGTTGTACTTAAAAATATGGGAATACGATATGCGCGGTCAATACACGCTTGGTGAGCAGGTTCTATTTTTGCATGCTCTTTACGTAAAGAACTATGCTCGTTATTACTCATTGTCTCACCTCCTTTTTATAGTAGTATATGAAAAAGGAATAAGTGAGTTTGGACAAAACAGCTAGATTGCCTATAATGTAAAATCAACGCTTTGAAGAAATCTACAAAGTTTCTGTGTAGGGGGACAGCAAGCCCTTACTAGTTGATGGCTTAATATGACGATTGAAATCTAGTGTAATTTGCAGTAAAGTAACCCTATAAAGAAGCCTTACTGTAGGTTGATTGTCGAAATTTAACCTAAGCAGAAATGGATTCTTATTTCATTTGTTTTATACAAAATCTTGATAAATCGGTGAATAATTCAGGTAAAGCATTGAGGTGAGGGGAATCTTATGTTCCTAGATAAATTAAAGAATCAATTAAATCAAAATCAATACCAATTTATAGGGGAAGAGACGGCTTTTCGTGCAGCTGTTTTAATCCCTTTAGTGTTAGTGAATGGGGAATGGCATATACTATTTGAAGTACGTTCATTCACTATGCGAAAACAGCCAGGTGATATTAGTTTTCCAGGTGGTCGAATTGATGCAACAGATTCATCCCCATTGGCAGCAGCCGTACGAGAAACGTCTGAAGAATTAGGTGTCGATCCAAAATCGATTAATGTTGTAGGACAATTAAGTCCTTATATTGCATCTTCTTCTTTTGTTACATACCCATTTGTTGCAACTATTGATTACGACCAAATCCTGCATGCTTACAACAAAGAGGAAGTGGAAGAGGTATTTACTGTTCCAGTGAAATGGCTATTGAATTATGAACCATATATGCATGAAGTATCTTTTGAACTAGTACCTTTACCAGACTTTCCTTTTGATAAAATTGTAAATGGTACACAGTATCAGTGGAGAACTCGTTCAATGGAAGAGTGGTTTTTTGATTACGAGAAGTATACAATTTGGGGTTTAACAGCGAGGATTTTAAAACATTTTATTCAAATAATCAAATAATCAAATGTGGAGTAGGTGGTTTTGTCTATGAACAAACCTCCTACTCTTTTCATTTCAGCGACAAACTATTTCGTACACGAATAAATTCTATAATCTAAAATTCCGGCATATTTTATGTGCATATCATAAAGTTTATCCATTATTTCGTGAAGTTCAGGTTCAATATCTTCTGAGTATTGAAATTCAGGTTCTGATGAGATTGATTTGTTATTTTGTATGCGAATATATTTAAAACCTGCGCGTTCTAATAAGGCAACCCAATCCTTTTTCATGGAGCAGGAATCAAAACCATAGAATTTTTTGATTTCCTGTTCACATTGCTCCTCGAGCTGTTGGTTAATTGTAAACTCGATAGCAATGAACCGACCGCCACTTTTTAGTAAACGGTAAATTTCTTTAAGAGCTCTAGGCTTATTGACAAAAGAAAGGACAGATTCAGAAATGATAATATCAAATTTCTGATCCGGTAACGGAATTTTTTCGATGGAACCTTGCAATATTTTTACGGGTAAGCGATCTTTTTTCATTCTCCTCTTTGCCTTTGCCACCATTATCGAATTGATATCAATACCAGTTACATTTGCTTCGTACTTGTTAGCTAAGTAGGCAGCAGTTTGGCCTGTACCACACCCTACATCTAAAATGTAAGAAGTGTTGCTAACGCTTTCAGCTTTGAATATTTCCTCAGTTAGATTAATCCCACCAGGATGTGCACCACCAACGCCAAATTTGGACAAGAAATCTAGATATTTGGAATTCTGTATTAGAAACACCTTCTTCATTCGTCATGTTTCTATAATATGAAATTAAAAATAGTATGGTTCCTACATCAGAAAAAGTTGACTTGACAAGAAACTTATATAAGAAGGTCAAAGGGGAAATATTACTTAAAATATGATGAAATGGAAAATTAAACAATAGAGTTCAATATTTTCTTGCAAGACTTCTACGAAAGTCTAATCCATAAAATAATACAGACATATACTATTTAAAAGTTTCATGATAGGAGGTGAATTGATGCCATATTATCCACCGAATTCTAGAAAAAGACCACTCCCACCAGCATATAGACAAGGTTATGGTCCTCCTTATCAAGGGATGCAAGAGCAACCTTTCTATTACCCTAACCAACAATCCCCAGTATCTAGATTTGGAAGATTACCAAGTCATTTAAATACCATCATGGGCCATGCAGGAAGGATATCATATGGGGTAAATATGTTAAGACAAATGGGATCATTAATAAGTTTCTTTAGATAGTTAATCTGGATGGAAGATGAATAATGGATTGCACATCAATGGAATTAATGTTGATGTGCTTTTTGTGTGATGTGTTGAATGGCTTAATTGAAGGTTTAACTGGAATATTATTTGGTTTGGCTACATTTTTAAATTGAATAATGATCAACGTAGTATACTTAAAGTTACAGGAGAAAGTTATTTAACTCCAATAAACGCCAAAACTGCATTAATGAAGATGTGAGAAAAAAGGATTTTGGTAATATTTGTAGTATAGTAGTTTGTAAAAAAGCAAACACAAGTAGATTTTGAGGTGATAAAATGTTGATTTTATGGCAACTTTCATTAGTAATTTTAATTTTCTCTTTAATTGTAGCGATAGTAAAAAGTTCTTGGGTATACATGCTAATAAGTACAATTTCTTTCTTCCCAATTGCATTCTATTTTTTTGGTGCAGTTAATGCTTGGAAATATGTAGGGTTGACGCCAATCGTGTTACTCACAATAACTAGATTTATGTGGTTCAAAAGTAAGGAAAAAATCGAGATGAATTTCTAAATAGTCAATCACGTTGGTTCTGGCTATGGATGATTGCTTTTCACATAGTAGGGGAATGTAAATTAAAAACAGGGCTGAGTCTACACACCATTGTAGATCAAGCCCTGTTTTTGCTATGATTTATTTAGCAACTTTCACTTAGAAGAAGAGTGTGCTAATTATTTTACTTTGGATACTTTTCTAAATCGCTACTTGCACGATTAACCATCGCTGCTACCTGCGCGCGTGTTACAAAGTCGTTTGGATAAAATCCACCGTCTTCTTTACCTTTAATAATACCCTTACTACTTAGTTTTAAAATTTCTTCATATGCCCAGTGTCCTTTTTGAACATCAAAAAATGGAGATTTAATCGTAGTATCTAATGGGTAATCTAGTATTCTCGCCATTATTGCTGATAGTTGAGCTCTTGTAACTCGGGAATTTGGTTCAAAGATGTTTGGTTTTGTTCCATTCACGATATTATACTTATGTGCTAGTTCAATAGCCTTTTTTGCCCAATGGTCGGTAGGGACATCAGTAAAGTAATTTGGAACGGGTTCGTTTTTCTCATTTAAACCAATCGCGTTTGTAAGAATCGATACAGCTTGAGCTCTTGTTAAATCACTATTTGGGTCAAATGTATATTCAGTTTTCCCCTTAATCCAGCCTTTTTTATAAAGGGACATAATGTCCTTCTCAGCCCAATGATTTTCTGAATCTATAAAATTATGTTCTCCATTTGCCCAAGCTGAATAGAAATTCCATATTCTTGGCTCTTCTTGCGTTAAGCTCCAACTACCAGTTCCTCTTAAATTGTATTTTTGTACTAGGCGTAATTTATATTTTAAAGATAGATCATTTTCATACCATAATGTGTAATTCCCTGGTGTTAGCTTTTTCCCACTAATATACGTAGGTGCATCACTGCTTTTCACTGTGAATTTTGCATAAGGTGATTTTGAGGCATTATCAAAATAGACCTTTCCTTTATATTTATTCACTAGGTTTGGTATATTTTTATTCGAAACACCGTAACCACCTTTTGATTCGCTATCATTCCAGTATCGGCCGTAAAACGGAAGACCTAAAACTATTTTTTTTGAATCAACACCTTGTTTTAATAAAAATTTAATCGAGTTTTCTACAAATGATAAACTTGCAACAGGACCTACTGGACCACCTGTCCAACTTTCATCATAAGCCATTAACATTAAGTAATCAGTATAGTTACTGAGTTTTAAAAATTCATAGGATCCATGCCATCCTGCTGTCCATCCATTAGGATTTGCAGCAACCGCTATTGATAATGTTTTATCTTTAGGCATTTTCTCTCGTAATAATCGAATGAAATCTGTAAATGATTCCTTATCTGTATGGTTTAAATTCTCAATATCTACATCTAAGCCATCTAAATTATTTTTTACTACAGCATCTGCAAGTTGAGTAGATAAATTTTCTCTATTTTTCATAGCAGTTTGCCCTAATTTTCGATCAAAATGATTGGAAAGAAACGGAACTACTTTTAATCCTCTTTTGTGTAAATCTTGTATTAAATTTTTATCAATTAAAGTTTTTAAACTACCATCAGCGTTTAATTCAAAGAATAAAGGTGTCGCTGTATTTAACGCACCTGAAGTCATATCTATGTTTTTTAAATAGCCGCTAGAAGAGCTGCCATATAAATAACTTAAATGAACGTCATTTACTGATGCATCAACACTATATGGAGAGGCAAATAATGTAATTAACAGAGAGGGGATTAGCAAATAATTAATCAACTTCCTATACATTACTTTACTCCTACTTTCGTTTAATATTTTGTACGCTTTATTATCTATTAGTTAGGTATGTAATTTCAACTATAAAAATATGGATTCATTGAGTTATTTAGTAAATTTAAGATATCAGTTGTAGTAGATGTAGAGAATCAGCCATATTTATAAAGATTCACAATTTGCAGTTTATAATCGGATGTAAATATTTGACGTTGGCGTGTCATAATAGTAAGTCTCATCAAATTAATAGTCTAAGTGAACAATGCCTTATTTTAACTGTCCGACTTACTATTTTCCATGTCAAAATGAATTTATTAACAGAAGAAAACCCTTTAAAAGAAATAGTACTCAGAATATTAAATTTACTAAAAATAATCAAATTGATATAATGTAAGTGAAAATTTGCTTAAAAGCGATTGAGGAGATTTTTTGAGGGGAGGAATTTTTTTGGCTGAAAAATATCCAATTATGCAAGGTTCAGAACCGTTTTATGCAGAAGGTAACCATGTAGGGATTTTAGTGTCACATGGTTTTACAGGTTCACCGCAAAGCATGAGACCTCTGTGTGAAGCCTATGCGGGAGTCGGTTATACAGTCTGTGGTCCGTTATTGAAAGGACATGGCACTCACTATGAGGACATGGCACAAACAACATATCAAGATTGGATTCATTCGATCGAAGTGGGTTATCAATGGCTTCAAGAGCGCTGCGATACAATTTTTGTCACGGGTCTTTCTATGGGTGGTACGCTGTCATTACATATGGCAGAGAAGTATCCTGAAGTGCGAGGAATCATTCCTATTAATGCGGCAGTGGTATTACCAGCAATGGAGTCAATGCGCCACATTACAAATGTACAGTTTTTAGATGGCATAGGTTCAGATATTAAGAAACCTGGTGTGACGGAGCTTGCTTATGAAAAGACACCAGTCCGCTCTATCAATGAAATATTAAATTTAGTAGAGGAAGTGAGGAAACAGCTGTTTAAAATTACATGTCAGACATTAATTTTGGTTTCCGACGAGGACCATGTAGTACCACCGTATAATTCACAAATCATTGCGGAGGGTATACAGACTACGGAGAAGGAAATTTGTCGACTAGAAAATAGTTATCATGTCGCGACGCTAGATAATGACCAAGAATTAATTATTAATAAAACATTAGCATTTATAAAAAAGGTTTTATCGGAAGTCTGAGAGTATAATATATTTTAATGTAAATGGTATCACTAAGATCTACGGTACTGGCTCTTTTTTGTCTAACTTATTTATCCTGTTGAAAATATCTCCAATCTTCTTTTTTAAGAAGCCGGAGATATTTTTCTTTATTTAAATCTCTAATGAGGGAAAATAAATCATAAATATTGAAGAGGGTGATTGTAACATTTAGCGAAAGCGTGCCTGCAATTAGATGATTATCAATGTAAGAAAGTGATTCTGAAATTACTAAATATTTAAGTAGATGATATGAGGGTGATGTTTTAAATGAACTTCCGCATCGAGTATATAATTGTAAAACTAAAATGATAACTCCTTATTTGAATAATCATGATGATATTCCTTTATAGATATTTGGGAACAATTATTCTTTAGTTTTCATCATCAAAAAAGCCAGCAGAAAAAAATCGCTGCTGGCTTTTTGATATTGATGTTATTCAGTTTATTTACAAGAGTTTACAGTAAAGAATTTTGAAAAGAGAAGAGGTTCTTTATGTTTATTTTACCTGTAAAAGCTGTTTTTCAATAATTGAACGATTCTTCTCTTTGAATGCCTCGTTATGGGAAGAAACCATAGCATTGCGATGTGCTGTTGGTTCTAAGTATGTTTTAATCGAGTTGACGGCGTTCGCTGCATCTTGGAAAGTGCCTAGAAGCAGATGGATTTTTCCTTCGAACGATATAATGTCACCCGCTGCAAAAATACCGGGCTGTGCAGTTTCTCCCGTAGCCTTTCCTTCAAAGTAATAGTTATCTTTTTTAGGGATGGCAATAGAGGGTTCAAAGGCCAATGAAGCTTCTCGGTTATAGCCATGACTGACAATGACTTCGTCGATTTGACGTGTGTAACTTTGTTTAGTTTGTGAATTTTCACATGTTACTAATTGGATGGCTGTTTTATCTGTATTGGCAGTTAGCTTTGTAATAGATGTGTTACATTCGATTTTCACACCAGCATCCAGAGCTTCTTGAATCGTTGCCTCGTGTGCAGATAGTGTTTCATTTCGATAGACAACCGTTACGCTATGTGCGATTGCGTGTAGTTCAACTGCCCAGTCGAGTGCGGCATTCCCACCGCCAGAAATAATGATATCTTTGCCTAAAAAGCGTTGTAAAGACTGCACTGTATAATGCAGATTCGTCATTTCGTACTTTTCTGCACCTTCTAATGTAAGCTTTTGAGGGTTAATAATGCCACCACCAACCGCTAAAAGAATTGTTTTAGAATAATGTATTTCTCCCTGTGCTGTATGTAAAGCAAAAATATCATTTTGACGTTCGATGTAGTCAACTTTTGTTCCAGTTAAAATCGTTGGATCAAAAGTTTTTGCTTGAGTAATTAATTGCTTCACAAATTGCTCGCCTAACACTGGGGGATGTCCACCAATATCCCAAATCAATTTTTCAGGATAAAGTAAAACCTTACCACCGAGTTGTTCCTGACTCTCAATTAGCTTTGTTTTCAATCCTCTTAAACCACTATAAAAAGCGCTATATAGTCCTGCAGGCCCACCGCCAATAATTGTTACATCGTAAACATCATGCATTTTCTTATCCACACCCTTAAAAATAATAAAAAACTATTTGACAAATTCATAGTTGATAACTAGACTAACCTTAGTGATAATGATTATCAATACAGCTTGGTGAGGCAATCATATCATGTATATATGTAAAAAGAAAGAGAGGGTACATTTTGCGTTTACAAATTGAATCGATTCGTGTTGGCTACGAGGACAAAACAATTGTGCATGATTTATCGCTTCAAATTCCAGATGGTAAAATCACAACAATTATTGGCTCGAACGGCTGTGGTAAATCTACATTGTTAAAAGCGATAACGAGAATTTTGAAGCATGAGAGCGGACAAGTTATTTTGGATGGTCAAAGTATTTCAGAGATGAAAACGAAGGAATTAGCAAAAAAACTTGCAATCCTGCCACAAAGTCCAGAAAGTGCACATGGTTTAACAGTGGAAGAACTCGTATCTTACGGTCGATTTCCATATCAAAAGGGCTTTGGCAATTTATCGCAAAAAGATAAGGATGTCATTGACTGGGCTTTGAAAGCTACAAAAACAGATGCGTATCGAACGTATTCGGTCGATGCATTATCCGGTGGGCAACGTCAACGCGTGTGGATCGCGATGGCACTTGCACAGGAAACCGACATTATTTTCTTAGATGAGCCAACAACCTATTTAGATATGGCGCATCAATTGGAAGTTTTAGAATTACTGCGTGAACTTAATGAAAAGGAAGGGCGCACAATTGTTATGGTGCTACATGATTTAAACCAGGCAGCACGTTTTTCTGACTACATTGTGGCACTCTCAAAAGGACAGCTTGTGAAATTTGGAACAGCAGAGGAAGTCGTTGTACCAGAAGTGTTAGAGGAAGTCTTTCATATTGATGCAGTGATTGGCAAGGATCCACGAACAAATAAGCCAATGTGTATTACATATAACTTATTACAAACGATTTAAAAGGGGATATTTAACATGAAAAAATGGCTTTTACCAATGTTTATGATGGTCGCATTAGTGCTTGCAGCTTGCGGCAATAGCGATAAAGGTGAAGAAAATATAGATAAGGGTGCAGGAAAAGACTCGTCAGCAGAAACAATTACTTATGAATCTGAAACAGGTCCTGTTGAAGTACCAGCTGATCCGAAACGTGTAGTTGTGTTATCGTCATTTGTTGGGAATTTATTACAACTTGGTGTCAATGTTGTTGGTGTTGACTCATGGGCGGCAAAGAATCCAAACTTCCAAGATGACATTAAAAATGCTGAAGTGGTGGAAAATACAGATATTGAAAAAATTCTTGAGCTAGAACCCGATTTAATTATTGGTTTAAGTGGAATTGAAAATGCGGATAAATTAGCAGAAATAGCACCGACAGTATTATTTACGTACGGTAAATTTGATTATTTACAGCAATTTATTGAAATCGGTAAGGTAGTAAACAAAGAAAAAGAAGCAACAGAATGGGTAAAGGACTTTGAAGTACGTGCTGCAGAAGTGGGTAAAAAAATTAAAGAAAAAATCGGTGAGGATGCAACTGTTACAGTCGCAGAAAGCTACAATAAACAATTGTATCTTTATGGAGAAAACTGGGGTCGAGGAACAGAAATTTTATATCAAGCAATGGGCTTAAAAATGCCTGAAAAAGTGAAGGAAGTGGCATTGGAACCAGGTTATTTCGCGATTTCACAAGAGGTATTTGCTGATTACGCAGGTGATTATGTCATTTTTAGTACGTTTATGGACCAAGATAATGCATTTACAGAAGCTGCATGGTTTAAAGATTTAGAAGCAGTGAAGAACGGTCAATTATTCGAAGTGAACGGTAATGTATTTTACTTTAATGATGCAAAAACATTAGATTACCAACTAGATTTCTTTGAAGAGAAATTTTTACAATAATTTCAGTAGAGAGTAGCGAAGGCAATGACTAAGTTTCGACAATTTCCGTTTTGGCTTAAAGTGTTGCTCGTATTCATCTTATTAGTTGGTACTGCCAGTATTTCGTTATCTTTTGGTGCTGCGAATACGACTTTGAAAGATGTTTATGAAGCAATGCTTGGACAAAGTGGCGGAAAGCATTATTCTATTTTACGCGAAATTCGATTCCCACGTATTATTGCGGCAATCTTTGTCGGTAGTGCCTTAGCGGTTGCGGGGGCGATTATGCAGGGAGTCACAAGAAATCCATTGGCTGATCCTGGACTTCTTGGACTTACAGCAGGTGCAAATGCGGCACTTGCTCTCACGATGGCTTTTGTAGCCAACACCTCATATTTAATGCTTATTTTTGCATGCTTCGTCGGTGCTGGTGTAGGGATGGTCATTGTGTATGGTATTGGCGCTTCTACTAAGAGCGGTTTTTCCCCGTTAAAACTAGTTTTAGCAGGAGCAGCCGTTTCTGCTTTGTTACAAGCGATTGCAGATGGTACAGGTATTTTATTTAATATTTCAAAAGATGTATCGATGTGGACAAGCGGTGGGTTAATCGGCACAACGTGGCAGGCACTCATTATTGTGCCGTTTATCGTAGTTGGGTTAGTAGTAGCATTTATTTTTAGCCGTCAGTTAACGATTTTAAGTTTGAACGAAGAAGTAGCTGTCGGTTTAGGACAAAATACGACGATGATTAAAGTCGTGATGATGGCAGTAGTTGTTGTATTAGCGGGTGCTGCAGTGGCACTTGTTGGGAATCTAGCATTTGTCGGTTTAATGGTACCGCATATTGTGCGTGCCTTTGTTGGAACAGATTACCGTTTTGTATTGCCAATGAGTGCGTTAGTGGGTGGTTGGTTTATGCTGACAGCAGATTTTGTCGGCCGTATGATTAATTCACCATTTGAAACGCCAGTTGTGGCAATTATTTCGATTATTGGTCTCCCATTCTTCTTACTGATAGTACGTAAGGGAGGTCGTCAATTTGCTTAAAGCGGGGCGAAAAAAACAACGGACATGGCTAGTTGTTTGGATATTGTTGACATTAGCCATTTTCGTAATGGGCATCTCGATGGGTGCTGCTTCGGTATCTATCGATCGTATATTACCAATACTATTCGGAGATGGTAGTTTTAAAGAATCATTCGTATTGTTTTCGGTACGTTTGCCAAGATTATTTGTTTTGGCTGCAGCGGGGATGGCATTAGCATTAGCAGGTGCTGTGCTACAAGGCGTGACACGAAATGATTTAGCCGATCCAGGAATTATTGGGATTAATGCTGGTGCAGGTGTAGGTATTACATTGTTTTATTTATTTGTAAAAGGTGATTTACCACATTTTGCGTATGTTCTACCAGTAGTTGGATTTATCAGTGCGATGCTAACGGCATTATGTATTTACTTCTTTTCGTTTAAGAAAGGTCAAGGTGTGCAACCTGTACAGTTAATCTTAATTGGTGTGGGTGTAGCTTCTGCATTATCAGGTGTGATGATGATGTTAATTTCTTCAGCCGAGCGAAGTGATGTGCAGTTTATCGCGCAATGGCTTGCTGGTAGTGTATGGGGCACGGATTGGCCGTTTTTATGGGCGCTGTTGCCATGGTTGATCGTGTGTATTCCGTATATTTTCTATAAGGCAAATGTCTTGAATGTCCTGGCCATGACTGAACAAACGGCGATTGGCTTAGGGATAAACATTCAAAGGGAGCGACTACAATTGTTAGTGGTGGCGGTAGCGCTTGCTGCAGCGGCGGTTTCTGTTACTGGTGGGATTGCCTTCATCGGTTTAATGGCACCGCATATTGCCAAACAACTCGTTGGACCACGCTATCAATTCTTTTTACCATTAACATTATGTATCGGGGCAAGTTTATTAATGTTCGCTGATACGATAGGCCGAGTGGCGATATCCACGGCGACAGTGCCAGCTGGGATTGTGGTCGCATGTATCGGTGCACCGTACTTTTTATATTTACTACGCAAAAACGACTGAATGGATTTCCGTTCAGTCGTTTTTTTTTGGGGGAGACGGATAAACCTCAAGAATTGACGGATAAATTTATTAACAGACAGATAAATCGTAGAATAATACAATTATTTTTAAAAATCGAAGGATAAAGTAGGAAAAGGACGCTATAAATAATTGTGATAAATTAATTTTCCCACATGTGTATTTCAAGTTTTTGCGAAGTGCTTTTTTGTCCGAGATTCTGTCCTATAATTGAGGAAAAAAGGAGTGATTGAATGATAATTTTGCCACGTAAAATCTCTGATACTCAAAGAGTTTTGGAGGCTATTGAACGAAGATTACCTCCGACACATGAAGATTTCTCTTATTATAGTGAGCAGTTACGCCGAGTGAAGGCTGGATTTGCAGGAGAACAGCGCGTTGATCGGGAATGGATAGAGATTGATTTGCCACAACCACATTATTTTCTACATGATTTACAAGTTACGAATCGCTTCGGCAACACGCATCAAATAGATACAATTCTTCTTTGTCCATATATTTTTTTAGTCCTTGAAATTAAAAACATCACTGGTTTTATTGAGATAGATGAACAATTCCATCAATTTAATCGTACAACAGCTGAAGGACGCGTTGAAGGAATGTCAAATCCATTTCATCAGATAGAGCGTCATGTAGAATTGCTTAGCCGGAGGATGAAAGAAGAAGGGATTGTAGTACCTATTAAATATGCAGTAGTTTCAGCTACAAAAAATGCCATACTTTCACCGAGTTTGCATGGACGGTCAATTTTTCATGTAACGGGCTTGCGTCTTGAAGTAAAAAAGTTGTTATCACAATATAGGAACCCTTCAGTAGACCCTAGTAATTTGGAGCAATTTATGAAGACATTACTTGCAATGCATGTTCCAAAAAAGCGAGAAATTAAATTGCCTGTAAAAGATCTGATAACCGGTGTGCTTTGTCCAGATTGTAAGTATAAGCAGCAAATGTATTATTCCAATAATAAATGGTTTTGTTTATGTTGTGGGAACAGAAATTTAGCATCAATGTATAGTGCAATGATAGATTATCGATTGTTAGTTAGTGAGACTATTACGAATAAGGATTTCTGCGCATTTTTTGGCGTAGGATCCACGAATGTTGCATATAAACTACTGAAACACATGAAATTAGTAGAGAGTGGTGCAAAGAAAAACCGGACATATAGAATTCCGGAATTTGTTGGAGAAATTTATGAGTCAGACGGATAATTGTTGAAAGCGACGGATAAACATGTAAGTGGGACGGATAAAACAGCAACTCAGACGGATAACTGTAAAAACAGCCCTAGACAAGTGGCGAAGATAAGAATATAGTTACCTTAGCTAACTAATTTCAGGAGGAATGTTTTTTGACGATTGAACAGGATTTTTTTAATGAGTATCGATTGATGTATCGTCCGTTTACGAATCAAATCAATTTACAGTTAGAGAAATATCAGTTGTATAGCTCGCAGTGGGGGCTCCTACGATTATTGACGGATAAGGGTCCGCATTCGCTTGTAGAAATTGCAAACTATATGTACATAGAAAAGCCGAGTGTGACGAGGCTTGTGCAAAAGCTTGTGGAGCTTGGCTATGTCGAAACAGTGGTAGGCAAAGATAAGCGAGAAAAGTTAGTGCAGTTAACGGGACGTGGGGAAAACATTGTCCAAGAAATCCAGGCTCATTTAAAGCCATTCTTAGAGGAATCGCTAGCAGGTGTATCTGAAAAGGACATTGAAATTGCTACACAGGTGTTAGCAAAAATCCGTGCGAATATCAAAAAGTAGGTGAGAAACGAAGTGGAAGAAGCTAAACAGAAATTATGGACAAAGGATTTTTTAATCATATCGCTTATTAACTTTACAATCACATTGATTTTCTTTTTATTGATGGTGACAATTGCAGGTTATGCGGTCGATGAATTTGGCGCTTCGACGAGTACAGCTGGCCTGGTGTCGAGTATTTTTATTATTGGGACGCTTTTTGGCCGTCTTGGTGGTGGTCGTGTGATAGGAGAATGGGGCAGCAAAAAGACGTTATTTTATGGGCTATTATTGTTTGCAATTTCAACAATGATGTATTTTGCGGCAGTGAATTTACCATTATTAATGGCAAATCGACTATTGCAGGGCATTGCACTAGGTTTGGCAAGTACTGCGACGGGCACAATCATTGCGCAGATTTTGCCACCGGAGCGTCGTGGTGAGGGGATTGGCTATTATAGTTTGAGCGCTATTTTGGCGACGGCAATCGGGCCGTTTGTTGGGATCCTATTGACGCAAACTTTTAGCGATTTTCGCATGATTTTTGCGGTCGACTCTGTGTTGGCGGTAATTTGTTTTATGTTGTATTTTATCGTGTCAGTGCCTGATGCGCCGAAGATGGCTAAGGTCAAAACAGGGTTTAAGCTATCAAATTTCATTGAAATGAGAGCCGTGCCGATTTCGATTGTGGCATTTGTGATTGGCTTTGCCTATTCTGGGGTCATGTCTTTTATGACGTTTTATGCAAAAGAGCTAGACTTAGTCACAGCGGGTAGCTATTTCTTTATCGTATATGCCATTGTTGTGTTAATGACACGACCGTTTACTGGGAAGTTACTGGATACAAGGGGGGCTAACATTGTGGTCTATCCTTGCCTTGTGATCTTTACATTAGGGATGTATGCCTTCAGTTCTGCAACGAGTAGTTTCATATTTTTAGTGGCGGCTGCTTGTATCGGCATTGGCTACGGGAACTTCAACTCTGTCGCTCAGGCAATCGCCATTAAAGTAACGCCAAATGAGCGATTAGGACTTGCGACATCCACTTATTTTATTTTGTACGATTTGGGACTCGGTGTCGGGCCATTTTTCTTAGGTTTTTTTGTACCGATAATGGGTTACAGCGGGATTTTCTTCGTAATGGTTTTCGTAATTATGCTTTCTATCGTGCTATATTATTTCTTATATGGAAAACAAGAAAATTTGAAACAAGCGATAATTTCTTAGATTATAATCATTATATTGTAGAAAAAACGTCAATTCTGCTAGTTGGAAATAACTTTCAACTGCGAAATGACGTTTTTTTCTATAAATAGAAATACATATTGCAATAAGTTTTGATAATGATTATCATTCACAATATAAACTAATTTTGGAAGTAGGTACATAGCATGAAACATAAATCATTATTAACAGTTTTAGTAGCGGGCGGTATTTTAATGGCAGGCTGTGGAGATACAGAGAAAGTTGATAAAGATAAAGATCCTGCAACAGAGCAAGAAGCAGCGATTGCTAAAGAAGTGGACTTAACTGCTGAATTAGCCGCTTATAAAGAATTCGCCTTAGAGCAAATGGATCAATTCCTAATTGAAACAGAAAACTTCGTTAATCTTTTCAAAGCGGACGACATTGAGGGTGCAAAAGCAGCTTATGCACCAGCACGTATGTATTTCGAACGTTCTGAGCCAATCGCAGAAAGTTTCGGCGATCTTGACCCACGCATTGATGGACGTTTAGCGGATATTCAAGATGAAGGCAAAGGCGAGGAAGAATGGACAGGTTACCACAAACTTGAGTATGCACTTTGGGAAGAAAACACAACTGCTGGCTACGAAGCGATTGCTGATCAATTATTAGCCGATTCAAAAGAATTGCATGCACTTGTGCAAACAGTTGAAGTGACGCCAGATTTAATGATTACGGGTGCTGTGGATTTATTAAACGAAGTATCTACATCAAAAATTACGGGTGAGGAAGAAATCTACTCACATACCGACCTTTATGACTTCAAAGCGAATATTGAAGGTGCTGAAAAAATCTTTGAGATTCTTCGTGCTAAATTAGAAGCAAAAGATAAAGAGTTAGTAGCTACATTAGATGAAAAATTTAAAGCAGTTGATGATTTACTAGCACAACATGCAACAGCTGACGGTGGCTATATTTCCTATGAAGAGTTAACTGAAGAACATACAAAAGCATTAGCAACAGCAGTCAACCAACTTGGTGAGCCATTAAGTCAAATGGGAATTATTTTGGAGTGATGAAAAATGACAACGTCAAATGATGAAAAATGGATCAATAAAAAAATTTCCCGCCGTGATATGTTGAAACTTACAGGTATCGGAGCAGCTGGTGTTGCCATCGGTGCAACTGGTTTCGGCGGTGTTATGAAGGTAATGGGCTACGATGTCTTCGAGCCCGTTGCCGATAGTCAAAGGGCTATCAATAAAGTAGATTTTTATGGCCAACATCAATCTGGCATTATCACCCCAGTCCAAACGCATATTTACTTCGCTTCTTTAACTGCTTTAGTGACGTCAAAGAAGGAATTACAAGAGTTGTTCAAAAAATGGACACCTCTTGTTGTGCGTTTAATGAATGGTGAGTTGATGGTAGATTTAACAACAAATACGAGAGTACCACCAGGCGATACAGGGGAAGCGTCTGGCTTAAATGCTTCTAATCTATCAATTACGGTCGGCGTTGGGCCATCACTTTTCGATAAGTTAGGCATGGCAAACCTAAAACCAGCCGAGCTTACAGATTTACCGCACTTCCCAAAAGATCAGCTACAGGAAGAGTTTACAGGTGGTGATATTTGCATACAAGCATGTGCAGATGATCCGCAAGTGGCGTTTCATGCCGTACGCAATTTAGTGCGTGCAGCTTCAGGGAACGTGGAAATTAAATGGTCGCAATCTGGCTTTAACTCATTCCCTGCGACGGGAGGGACCCCACGTAATTTGTTTGCCTTTAAGGACGGCACAGTGAATCCTGCAATTACAGATGAAAAAGATTTAAAAGAGGTTGTGTGGGTTGATAAAGGTTGGCTAAAGGGCGGTTCATATTTAGTGGCTCGTAGAATTCAAATGCATTTGGAAACATGGGATCGAACATCACTAAAAGACCAAGAAGCAACGTTTGGTCGCTATCGTGATAGTGGTGCTGCGTTTGGCAAGACCGCGGAATTCGATGATTTTGATGTCGAAGCTAAAGACGATAAAGGTGCGTATATTATGCCAGATATATCACATGTGCACTTAGCGAGAAAATCGAATGCTCGTATGCTACGTCGCTCGTATTCCTATGCATCTGGCGTGATGACGAATACGGGTACACATGATGCAGGACTATTATTTGTATCATTTCAAAAAGATCCGGCTCAATTTACGACTGTGCAAAACAGTTTAGGCCGTATGGATAAAATGAATGAATACGTTACCCATCGAGGCAGTGCAGTGTTTGCTTGCTTCCCTGGCGTACAAAAGGGGAGTTATTTAGGTGAAGCACTTTTTAACGCGCTGTAGTTTAGTAGTCTGCTTGCTATTAGCACTGGTAGTTGTACCGGTGCAAGCAGCCCAGTCCTACAGTCATTTATACATATCCATAAGCGATGCACTCATGAATACCAAGCAGGACAAGGAAACTGAGGCTAAGTTGGCACTAGGAAAGTTTTCAGCAGACTGGGCTTTAGTAACATCTGAGGAAACCAAAGCGAAAGAGAAGGTTGATGAAGTTTTAGTGCAAGCGGTGGATGCAATATCTAAGGAAGAGCGTTTAACGGAGTTATCGGCATTATCCAATGCACTACGTTCTTTAGAAAAGCTTGAAAATCCAGTAGATGAAGCGGCACAACGAGCAGAATTTGGAGCAAAATTCAAGCCAGTGATGAACGAGTTTGAGGAAGCATTAGCAACTGGTGAAGTAGAAGCAATCGATGAAGCCTATAAAGATTTCAATATTAAATGGAATAAATTAGAACGTCCTGTCCGAGAGCAAAGCATTCCAATGTACGGACAAATAGAAACACAAATGGCTTTCCTACGCATCACAATTTCAGCAGAGGCGCCGGATCTGGCATTAATGCAATCTCAATATGATGAATTGAAGCAAACAATAGAAGATTTCGTTGCTGGTGAAGAAACAGCTGAAGTTTTAGAGGGTGATTACTCATTAGCGACATTGGTTGCTTATATTGATGAAGCAAATGATTTAATTGATACAGGTGACTACAAGGCAGCATCTGATAAAATCCGTGAATTCATCACGATATGGCCAAGTGTAGAACTTGAAGTTTCTACTCGAAACAGCAGTCTCTATACGAAAATTGAAAGTGATATGCCAATAATAGTGAGTGGCTTATTGAAGTCAGATGTTGATGTAGAGGGCATTCAAAGTAAACTAAATACATTCCGCACAGAAATCGAACTTATTCAAGGTGATACCGACTATACGTTTTGGGACTCTGCACTTATTTTACTGCGTGAGGGCTTAGAAGCACTGCTTATTATTTTGGCGTTAGTGTCATTTTTAGAGATGGCAGGTCAAAAACAGATGCGCAAGTGGATTTATGTCGGAGCTGCTTTCGGTATTTTATTGTCAGCGATAGCTGCCGTACTGATGTCGACGATTTTCAACTCTGCTACCATAGATACGAACCGTGAAGTGATGGAAGGCTATGTCGGTCTACTTGCGGCCGCGATGATGATTGGAGTCGGCATTTGGCTCCACAGTAAATCGAGTGTTGCTAGTTGGAATCGTTATATTTCGAAACGAATGGGCGCGGCGATTTCGAGTGGCTCTGTAGTAGCAATGGCATCAGTCAGTTTCTTATCCGTATTCCGTGAAGGGGCAGAAACACTGGTATTCTACGCAGGTATTGCACCGAAAATGGAAACATCCCAATTCGTACTAGGAATTGTCGTGGCACTTGTGCTGTTAGCTGTATTTGCAGTCTTACTATTTAAAGCAAGTGGGAAAATTCCAATTTATAAATTCTTTGCGGTGGCAACGGTCCTCATTTATGTGTTGGCATTCAAAATAATTGGCGTGAGTTTGCATACATTGCAATTAACGAACAAAATTTCTACAACGATTGTGGATGACTTACCTGTTGTCAGCTTAATTGGTTTTTATCCAACAGTGGAAACGATTGTTGGACAAGCGATATTACTGGTCCTTGTTGTGGTGACGATTTTTTATAAGAAAAAACAAGAGAAATAGTACGGAGGCTGTGGCATATTGCTGCAGCCTTTTCCTGTTATGTAACCTGAGCGATTAAAGCGTGTAGCCGAGCGATATGTGGACTAACCCGAGCGATAATATTGAGGGGTTGAGCGCAAAAATAGTAGACCTGAGCGTTAATAGGAGTATGTAGAGCGATAAGTATGCGGAGCTGAGCGATTAGCATTGTAAAACGGATCACCTCAGTGAATATTAAATATAACAATATATTCCTTTATATGTCACGGTGTGATATAGTCAAGATACGACATATGGAGGTAGACAATTGGATAAATTACTGAAAAAATATGTGCCGATGACAGAGACGGCCTTTTACATATTACTGTCATTAACAGAGCCGAGGCATGGGTATGGCATTATTAAGCGCGTAGAGGAATTAACCGGTGGACGCTTGAAGCTTGGATCGGGGACTATTTATGGCACCCTTACCAAAATGCAAAAAGACGAAATGATTACGATTTTTGCCGATGAACGAAGAAAAACAATCTATGAGGTAACTGCTACGGGCAAGAAAGTCATGCAGGCAGAAATGGTTCGCTTGAAAGAATTACATGAACATGTACTACGCTTTGAGGAGGATTTCATATGAAAAAATTGAGGGTTTTTTGGAGTTATCAATTAGATAAAACAGAGGAATGGCTAACAGATATGGCAAGCCAAGGGTATCATTTATGTGATTTCAATGCTGTTACTCGTATGTTTACGTTTGATAAAAGGGAATCAAAAGCAACAAGTTATGCAATTCGCCTAGAAAAACAGGCGTTACCAAGTGCTTTGCAGCAGGCGGGATGGCAAGTCGCAGCTACTTCAAAGAACTGGCAGTTTGTGAAAAATGAATCGGAGGGAGTAACAATCTACCCCTCACGTGAAGCTATCGTGAAACGGACTAGAATGCATGCGTATATATTCATTCTTCTAATGATTTTCTTTTTGTCGGGGCAATTTGGCTTTTTCTTTTTAGGTATTATAATGACAAATATGTTTGATGTAACGAACATAGGTTTAATTATGATTCCTTTTACTATTATCATGATTTTTGCAAGCTTGACGATTTATGTGTACAGGGCTTATCGCAAGTTTGAAAAGCGAGAAATGGATATGACCATTCACGATATTGGTAAAGGTCGTAAGGTGAGGAAAATAAAAGTTGGATGGATGTATTTACCTTTGCAAACGAAGGAGTGGCTTGAAGAACAGGCTCGACTTGGCCTGGAATTAGAGCATGTCTCTGTTGCAATCTTTACTTTTCGTGAAACAGGTAAAAAAAGTATTGCTTATGAAGTGAGCTTTGAACCAAAGGTAAATAGTAGTTTCTTTACTATTCATAAAGAAATGGGTTGGCAATTAAAATATGCCTCTAATATGACATTGTTACATAATTCGATTTGGGCTATGCCGTATGAGGAAGAAGAGAAAGCCCCTGCACTGGCTTCCAATGTAGAAGATAAGATTCGTAGTATGAAAAAGGCATTTTACATGAATATAGGTATATTCATTTATATATTATTAATGAGTGGCTACTCCTTGTATACAAATATATTTTTAATGAAGGTTTCCTTTTTTGAATGGTCTTTTAATAGCGTATTAAGTGGTTTTGTATTGGCAGTTACTACTCTATGGATTGTTCTATTTTCTAGAACAATCACAGGCTTTGTAAAGGAAATGAAAATGGTCAAAGCAGACCTGTAATTAGAAAGAGCGTTTCCAGTTAATCAGGAGCCGTTTTTTTAGTGTTGATAATTTTTCTAAAATACTTTAATGTCAAAGCACCATAAATAAACCATACCAAATATGGTAGCATTGCGAGAAAAAATCCCCAAAAGTATAAGTCAATCATGTGCCGTATGGAAATAACTAATGTCACCATAAGACCGACGAATAATGAGAGCCAAACGTAATCTTTAAACGTAGAAGAAAACGATGTCGTTAAAAAGAAAAACTCCAATATAAAGATGACGATAAAAATAAACACAGCAATCAACACACTATAAATGACAACAAACGCAGGGGCAAAGCCAAGCATTCCTCCACTGGGGTTTTCAAAATCTCTTAATGAATGGTACATATATTTCTCAAACGACGGATGTTGGAGAATGGAAGATGCAGCAAGCCACTGACAGAAGATCCATAAAATCAAATAAATATCTCGATATTTAAATTGATAGTTAAACATTTCCATTCCTCCTCGTATATTAAACGCCATAGAATTTCGAAAGTTTCGCTCAATTAGAATAAATAATGAAGAAAATGAGCTTCAATTCCTGTAAACTAAAGATGGAATATTGAGTGAAAGAGTGATGAAATGATACAAGTAAATGTAGAAAATACAAGTTTAATATTAGAGGGTGGAACGTTTCGCACGCTATTTACGTCTGGTGTTCTCGATGCATTTTTAGAGCAGGACATTATGATGCCATACGTTGTGGCGATTTCAGCAGGGGCTATTAATGCATGCTCATATGTGTCGCAACAAAAGGAACGTTCTTTACGAGTATTGATGGATTATCGACATGATAAGCGATATATGGGGTGGAAAAACTTCTTGAAGGAAAAGAGCTTGTTTGGGCTTGATTTTGCCTATAATGTGATCCCAAATCAGTTAGATATTTTCGATTGGGAGACCTATCAAAAGTATGATGGCACGCTTAAATTTGGTGTGACAAACGCCACAACTGGGCAGGTAGAGTACATGAATGCGTTGGAGATGGACCGAGAGTGTATGATGCTACGTGCCACTTGTGCCATTCCGGTGCTATTTCCTGAAATTAAATTAAACAATACACCCTATTATGACGGGGGATTAGCAGAGCCAATTCCCATTCAGCACGGAATTGAACAAGGTTTTGACAAGCATGTGCTTGTATTAACACGTCCAAAAGGTTATCGGAAAGAGATGGATAGACAGAGTAAGTGGGCGATGAAGATGCTATCAAAACGTTATCCGAATCTCGTGAAAAGTATGGAAAAGCGAGCGGATCATTATAATGCATCACTCGAATATTGTGAAAAACTTGAAGCAGAAGGGAAAGCATTTATTTTCCGTCCGTCAGAAGCGCTCAATAGCTTTGAAAAGGATAAAACACAAATGCGCTCAAATTATGAGATGGGGTATAAGCAGGCAATGCAGCAGATAGATGCATTAAAGCATTTTTTAAAATGAAGAAAGAGTGGTTGAAATGGAGAGTCAAGTAAAGTATTCAGCAGAAGTAGGGAGGGGCTATATTTATTTTGATGTACCGTTAAAAAATAGAATACGATGTACAGAAGATTTAGAGGAAGCTCATGATTTTTTAATTGATTTTGATAAAAAGTGGAATATGATCGGCATTGAACTGGCAGGAGAACCAGCTAAAAGAATTAGTAAAATAGCTGGGCAGTCACATGTTTTTCAAAAGAAATTAAATACAGATGGACAGATATACTATGCTTTCCGACTTTCTAACGAAAAAATCAGAACAACTATTTCTCATTCGAAAGCAAAGAATGTTCATTTTCATTTTGCTGACCCCTGCCAGGATTATATTGGCGTACGGGATTTTATCGGTATCGATATTTTTGATAATAGTTTTTATTCGGAGCAGTATTTAGTTGGGGATTAGTAAAATGTTCAACAATACTAACATAATAATTCCTTTTTAATGGAGAAAGGCGGGCATTTACCCGTCCAAATCCACTAAAAAGGAATTTTTGTTAGAAAAAGCTTCATTGCTAATGTATTAATTTTTTTAGATAGCCTCGACGAATCATCAAAAAGCTTATGATACAGATTAGTAAAAACAAACTAATTCCTATCACAGTCATTTGATAAAACGACGCTGAAATCATACTACGCATCCCAAACATCACACCAAACAAAAGTATAGATGCGAAGGTGAAAGGGATGAATACTAGCATTGCTAGCTCTTTTGTCACAACAGAACTTAATTCTTTTACAGATAGACCAATTTTACGAATCCCCATATATTTTACCTTTTCACCATCAAGTGATGTTTGTAAGTAGAAGTACAGTATACTCATGGCTGCACTTAAGAAAATCAGACTGAGCATAAATCCTATAAAGAACATGATGCTTTTCACAAATTTCTCTGCATCGTACAAATCTATTTTAGAAGAAACTAAATGCATGTCTGGTTCTGTATATACTTCTGCATCGATGGCTTTTGCTACATCTATTTTCTCTGTCCAATTTTCAAGCTCGTAAGCAAACACTTTATAAATAGGGAAGTCGATTGTGTCATAAATTGCATCAGGTACGACATAGTACACATTTTGGAAGCCAGTCATAAATATGTTTTGTTTTTCAAGACCGGCATATTTTAGCTGACCTAATGCATAATCATGAATGGCCTCTGTACTTGGTAACACGCCTTCATTTCCTGCAGCAACATAGTACTCATTGTCATTTAACGTTATGGATTCGTGTAACCCGAGAGCATTATAATTCGAAAGCGACATAAAACCGATTCGTCGCTCTTCATCCGTTTTAAAAGCTGAATAATAGGCATCATAGTTACCCGATTTGTCTAATGTCGCTTCAAGAAATGCTATATCCTTTTCTTCAGTGGTATTTCCTGGGAGAGAGGTGTATTGGAAGCTATAGGGATATAAGACTTCTGTTTTCTCTTTTATATTGTAGTATGAGCTATATAGCACGCTCGTACACAAAAATACACCTAGCAATAAGACAGTTAGTAAATAGATAAGATGTGCATGTGAGCGGCCCTTTGCCTTTAAGTTCGAAACAAATAGCATATTTGTTTTTCTAAAGTAGGATGGCCGTTTTTCTAGTATTCGAATGGCTAATAATGTTCCTTGTGTAATAGCAAAGTAAATGGCGAATAGTAAGCTAGCGAAAAGTGCTAAGTAATAGAGCGTATCGAATGACAAAACCCAACTAAGTTCTAATTTAGCTGATAGCAATAAAAATCCACTAACCATAAAGGATACCAATAATTTTACTGGTGCAGGTGCAATTATTTTTTCAGTCGTTACATCAGCTTTTAATAGTTGAATGGCTTCTTCTCTATTAATGAAGCGGGTCACGAATTTCGAAACGACGAAAAATAAAATTGTGAATAGGGTGATGGTTAAGATGATTGCTGTGAACGGTACATACATGCCGAATTGATCGGCTTGTAATATTCTTTTTGCGACCATTAAAAACAACGGTGAAATAATGAGTCCAAGTACGATGGCTGTAACAATCGCAGCACCGCCAATCAGCATATTTTCTCTGAAAATCATTGTACGAATTTGCTTCATAGACGCACCAGTAATCATAAAGATGCCAAGACTTTTTGTCTTCTTTTTCAAAAATGCAAAAATCGAATAAATGATGAATACAAATGAGAAAATGTAAATAAAGAAACTCGCAAACATCATCGTAAGTCCAAGCGTACTTGACGTATCAATTAAGGAAAGCATTGGATGGAACGCGGTAATTGAAAATAAGAAAAACACTAAAATAGAAAATACACTACTTAAAAAGTAAGAAATGTACGTCCATTTATCACGTAGAATGTTTTGAACGACAATATCATTAAATTTCATGCTGTCCACCACCTAAGAATGCAAGTGTGTCCATAATTTCTTGGTAAAATTGCTGCTTATTTTTCCCACGGTGTATTTCGTTATAGAGAGTGCCGTCTTTGATAAAAACAACACGCTGTGCATAGCTTGCGACATAGGCGTCATGCGTCACCATTAAAATAGATGTCTTCAACCTTTTATTGATGGATTCAAATAATGACATGACATCATTGACTGCTTTTGAATCCAAGTTACCTGTAGGTTCATCGGCTAGCAACAGACTAGGCTCATGAATAACAGCGCGGGCGATTGCGACACGTTGTTTCTGCCCACCTGAAATTTCAAATGTACGTTTCTTTAAGATTCCCTCAATCCCAAGAAATTCAGCAACGCCTGTTAAACGTTTGTTCATTTCATTCGCCTGAACGGAGTCCAGTGCTAATGGAAGTAAAATGTTTTCTTCAACAGTAAGTGTGTGGACAAGGTTAAAGTCTTGAAACACAAAGCCTAGCTCATTACGGCGAAACTTCGCCAATTCATCGTCATCTAAGTCATATGGATTTTTTGAATTGATCGTAATAACGCCACTAGTTGGACGATCAATGGTAGAGATGCAGTTTAGGAACGTTGTTTTTCCGCTACCAGACGGACCCATCACCGCAACAAATTCATTTTCACCTAATTGAAAATCAATGCCTTTTAATGCTTTGTATATAATTTCTCCGGAATACTCCTTCTGAAGCTGATCGACTTTTAATATTGTGTTGGACATTCATTCGTCACTCCTTTTGTATCTTTCGTTACCTAAAGTATAGATACACCTGCCATTCACATACATCGCTGTACATGACAGCAATATGACAAAATTGTCATATTGCTTTTTTCATGCTTTTGGAAAAATCAATGGTGATGGTAGTTTCATTATTTGCTGACTGTAACTGGAATGGATGATCCAGGGTTGTGAGTATTCGTTTGACTAAGTAAAGTCCAATACCTGTCGATTCGCCTTTTATACGCCCTTTAGTTCCGGTGTAATATAGGTCAAAAACACGAGCTATTTCATTTTCAGGAATCGTGTCACCTGAATTTTTGATCCGTAGCTGTCCATTTTCATAATCGATGAGTACGGAAGTATTTCGCTCACCGTATTTAACCGCATTACTCAATAATTGATAAATGACAACCTTCAACCATTTACGATCGGAGTAGACCAGGGCATCCTCTTGCATCGTACATTTTGGGTACACCTCTTCTTCAATAAAATAATCCTTTAAATCATTAATGACTTCTTGTATGACACTCTTCAACTGAATCTGTTCAATCTTCAAATCCGCCAATAAATTCGTTGAACGGCTGTATGTTAGTAGTTGGTTTAATGAAAAATTCAGCTTGTTACACTGAGTTTTCACCTTTTGCCACTCGACCAGTAAACTTGCCTCTTTCCACTGATTAGACTGTATGAGCAAGTTAATGACAGAAAGAGGGGTTTTCATTTGATGCACCGAATGTGAGATCATGATTTGCTGCTCTTGTGAAAGTTGCTTGTATTTTTCCTCTTGTGTGAGAAGCATTTTCTGGATCGATTTTAATTGCCTTGCGTAGGCTTTTTCGAATGGTGCTATTGGATGATGAATTGTTTGTAAGGTTTCATTGGCAATATGTGTATACATTTTTTTACGACGGTGATAACGAACAAAAAGCAAGCAGACTAATAGGAAGGAAGCTAGAAATACAAAATAAAAGTAATGATTTTCTAAGCCATCTAGCTGTTGAATGACAATGGGTAGACAAATGAACGTAAATATATATAGGACAATGATACTTAAATGATCCCTAAAAAATAGCTTCATGTGCGGTTCTCCGATAATTGATAGCCAATGCCACGGATTGTGATGATGGCTAATGATGAGTGAATACTTTCTAATTTTTTACGAAGTCTTACGATATTGACCGTAAGTGTATTTTCCTCAACAAACGTCTCATCGTCCCAAATGGCTGAAAGTAACTGCTGCCTTGTTACGACATTCGGATACGCTTCAAATAGCATTGTACAAAGTCGAAGTTCTTTTACAGTTAAAAGTTCCTCATGTTCGCGCGTGCTTAGTCTGACTGTATCTATGTTCAAAGTAGTATTTCCGATTTTTAGGATGCGAGCCTGTGAATCCGCTGCATATTCACCGTATATACGACGAATCTGTCCATTTATTTTTGCCAGTACCACATCAAGAGAAAAGGGCTTCGTTATAAAATCGTCCGCACCGTTTTCAATCCCATAAACCTGATCGGTATCACTCATACGAGCAGATAGAATCATAATTGGACAATTCGAGACTTGTCTAATTTTACGCGACCAATAATAGCCATCGAAGGCAGGGAGGTTAATGTCCATTAAGACGAGGTGAGGTTGAAATTCTTGAAAATAATCAAGCACTCTTTCAAAGTCGAGCACTATGAGGCATTGATAGCTGTATTTTTCTAGTTGTTTTTGTAAGGTATGTGCGATTTCCATGTCATCTTCCACGATTAAAATTTTATACATCATATCCTCCTTTTTTATCTACTAACAGTAACTTTAAATGATTCCATAATACACTTTTTTGATAATAAAAGCAGGGGAAAGTCATTAATTTATATTTGAAATGGTGATTTCAAGATTATTATCTATAAGAGTGATCTGTTGTGCGAAAGAATGATCCGAAATCAAAAGAAGTGGGCCATACCTCACAGAAAAGACGTTTTTCGCTAAGAGAAATGTTTATTTTGTAGTATCTGGCGACCGATGCTGTTTCAGTAAAATTACATATTATCCGACACTAAAATTAAGAAATTTAAAAACAAAAAATCAGGCTTATAAGAGCTAGATGACCACTTCTAGGCCGTAAATGGAACTTAAAATGGCTTTATTGAGTCTAATGTAAAGGATACTGTACTACCAATTAAAGTAAACTAATTATTGCTAAATAAAATGTAATAGTGTAATATCTAACTAGTACACTATTACATGAGGTGATTACTTTGAAAAATTTTTTAGGATTATTGAGAAAGGAATGGGTGCTTTATCGATCGTGGTGGTTGTTGGCGATTATAGGCGGTCTGATTTTTATTTATTGTGGGGAGTATTTTTTAGAACGTCGGACTGATATCACTGATCCTCGGGTGATTTTTACAAGCTGGGTATTGGTCCTAGGCACTTTTTTTGTAGTGATTCAGTTTCTAGCTAGTATTCATAATGACTTAAAGACAAAAGAGATATGGCTCCATTCAACGAGTTCGATTGCCCAGTTGGTTGGGGTGAAAATCATTTTCACACTTACTAGTAGCATGATTTTTCTTATTATTATTTCAGTCATTGGTCTTTTTCCAGCACAAGACTTCATAGAGGCAACATTTATGCAAATATTATTTTTGCACTTTTGGACCGTTGCAAGTTTATTTATTATGCAATGCATGTTTATTCTGCTTGCTTTATTATTTTTAACCCTTCATGTCTATTTGAAAAAACACATTGGGCATTTTGCTTTTATCATTTCATCAGGAAGCTTCATTTTAATCATGAAACTATGGACTGAATTTAACCAAAGTAGCTATTATGCGAAAATTCTCTATCATGGAGAAATATCTACTGAGGGACTAACCGCGTACTTACCACAGTCAAATGGATCATCATTCTTCACCATTATAGGATCCTTCTATGTTGTAGAGGGGCTAGCATATGTAATTGGTTACTATCTACTTTATAAATTGGGGACAAAGTACCTGGAGAAGGTGGTTTTGCGATGACAGTAGATTTTTCGCGAGATAAGCCAATTTATAGCCAGCTCGTGGATCGTATTTGCGGGGATATTTTAAAAAGCAGGTTGTTACTGGGGGACCGACTGCCATCTGTTCGTGAATATGCGGTGGAGACGGGTGTGAATGTGAATACAGTACAACGTGTGTATAAGGAGCTTGAAGCGATGAATATAACAGAAACCAAACGCGGTCAAGGGACATTTATTACAACGAGTGAAGTGCGCATAACCGCATTACGAGAAGAGATGAAAAATCAATTAGCACAAAATTTTTTAACATCGATAGAAGCACTTGGATTTTCGAAAGAAGAAATGCTTGTTGTTTTACAAAACAAATCGTGAGGTGAAAAAATTGTTGCAAGTATCTAATGTATCTTTTCAGTATTTAAAAAAGCCTATTTTACAAAACTTGTCTTTTTCATTTCCAATAGGGCAAATAATCGGGCTTGTCGGAGAAAATGGAAGTGGCAAATCGACATTATTAAAAATGATGGTGGGGCTATTAAGTCCTGCTGGCGGGGAAGTACTGCTAGATGGTAAAACTGTTACACGTCAAAGTGCCGACAAGATTGCCTATTTGCCAGATACAGATTTATTTTATGAACTTTTTACGGGGGAGCAGCTCTTCGCGCACTATGCCTCACAATTTACAGACTTCTCCTACGAAAAAGCGAGTGCTGTCGCTGAATATTTGCAAGTTGAAAAGCAAACGAAACTCAAATATCTATCAAAAGGGAATCGCGGACGAATGAAAATGGCTGCAACGCTTGGTCGTCAGGTTCCTTACTATATTATGGATGAACCATTCTCAGGGCTTGACCCGATGGTACGTGAATCACTGATTAAGGGGCTTATTCAATTTACTGATATTGAAACGCAAACCATAGTGTTATCGACACATGAGTTATATGAGGTTGAACCGATTTTAGATCAAATCATCCTATTGCAAAATGGGTCAATTGTTGCGCAAGAAGATATGGAAAATGTTCGAGATATTAACAATCAAGATGCCGTCCAGTGGATGAAATCGTATTACAAGGAGAGGGTGAAATAAATGAACACACAACCAATTGTGCAACTTCAAAATTTATCGAAAACGATTCGGGGGAAACAATTAATTCAGCATTTGAATTTAGATTTATATCCTGGCCAAATCACAGGGTTTTTAGGTCCAAATGGGGCAGGGAAAACGACAACTATTCGCATGATGACTGGATTGATGCATCCTTCAGATGGAAAAGTCATAATTGATGGGCAGTCTTTGCAAGAGCACTATGAAGAGGCGATTAGTAAGGTCGGGGTAATTGTTGAAAATCCTGAAATGTATAAATATATGTCCGGTTATAAAAATTTACTGCATTTTGCACGAATGCATAAAAAAGTGCCCAAAGAACGTATCGATGAAGTAGTACAACAAGTCGGATTAGAAAAACGTATTCATGAAAAAGTATCAACGTATTCGCTTGGAATGCGTCAACGTCTTGGCTTAGCTCAAGCACTTTTACACCGTCCGAAGTTTTTAATATTAGATGAACCGACAAATGGATTAGATCCAGCTGGTATTCGTGAGTTCCGCATGTATTTACGTAAAATTGCGGATGAAGAGGGTGTTTCAATTTTTGTTTCTAGCCATTTGTTATCTGAAATCGAGCTGATGTGTGACCGTGTAGCAGTCATTCAAAATGGCAAATTAATCGATATCCGTGACATACATAGTGAAACCACTTCACTTTACTATATCGAAGCAAAGTCAAATGAAGACGTAGCAACGCTTTTAACAAAATTAAACCACAGCTTTACGTTTGAAAATAACGGTGTTATTGCAGAGGTAAAGAAAGAAAATATTCCAGACTTAATCTCTCAGCTCGTGCAAGAAAATATTCAATTATTCGCGATACAACCATATCAAAAAACATTAGAAGATCAATTTTTAGAAATGACTGGAGGTGGACAAATTGCTGAAGCTAATTCAAAATGAATGGATGAAAATGTGGCAAAAGCAGGGTACTTGGGTAATGCTTATCTTCCTAGTAATATTCATTATTGTTACTGGTGGGATGATTAAATATCAAGATGCAAAGAATGCAGAGGATACTACTTGGCAGGAAGTCGTGCAACAGCAAATGAATTTTTATAAGGATATTCTTGCGAGCGAAGATCTTTCAGAAGCGGATATCAAATCATATG
Organism: Lysinibacillus sp. NPDC097287; assembly: GCF_044761695.1. NCBI lineage: Bacteria > Bacillati > Bacillota > Bacilli > Caryophanales > Bacillaceae > Lysinibacillus > Lysinibacillus sp. NPDC097287. The sequence continues at coordinate 88,389 of NZ_JBIWCX010000004.1, read as the reverse complement.
AAGAGGACATTGCCATTGCTGAATATCGTTTAGCAAATAATGTGCCGATTCAATTAGAAACAAGTGTAGCAGACTTTATGGCATTCGCTAGTAATTGGGTGGTTTTAATAACACTATTTACGGTTGTTTTGGCAGCAAGTATTGTGTCGAGTGAGTTTTCAACAGGGACTATTAAAATGCTACTGACGCGCCCAATTTCTCGCGCGAAAGTGTTAACTTCAAAATTAATAACTATCTTTTTATTTGGCGTGTTATTACTGATCGTAAACATTAGTGTGAGTGCACTTACAGGATTTGTCCTTTTTGATGCAACGACTAGCTCACAGTTAGAAATGGTGAAAGGTGAAATTGTAGAAAAGGCTGTATGGGGTGATTTAGCGTATTCCTATTTGCTAGCATGTGGAGACTTTGTGATGTCTACGTTGTTTGCCTTTTTCATTGGCTCAGTATTCCGCTCAAGTTCACTTGCAATTGGCTTAACGATGTTTTTATCATTCATGGGTCAAATGATTGTGTCGCTATTAAGTAAATATGAGATTGTCAAATATATTTGGATCACACATACGAATTTAAAACAATACGAAACAGGTAACATTTTAGTAGAGGGTATCACCATGCCATTCTCACTTACGGTACTTGCAATCTACGCTGTTCTTTTCACAGTAATTAGTTATATTTCATTTATGAAACGTGATGTTACAGCATAAAAAAATACGCGGTGCGAAAATGTTATTTTTCGTACAGCGTATTTTTTATTACCATGAATTATTGTAGAAATGGGCAAACGTATCGTTAAGTGGTTATTAGCCTATTTAAGTCTGATGCGAATACATCAATAAATACCTAACTATAATAGGGTTGTTTTTCATTAAATGTAATTTATTTTATTATTAAAGGAGCTTGTAATTAGTGGAGGGGATAGAATTTGGATAAGATTAGTCTTCAAAATACTTTACGTTATGTCAATTTTATACTTGGGGGCTTAGTGGTACTTTGTTTTTGGGTACTAAAAGACTATATAATTGAAGAACAGTCTATTAGTTTTGTTACTAGTAATTTAGATTTTAAAGAAGCGTTACCGTCTTTTACTTTAATAATATTATTAACCTTTTCATTGCTCATATATAATCGTAAACAAGATCATACCGCTGTATTTAAGTTTGGCTATTTGGTATATGTTTGTTTAGTGGCAATATTTTCTTTATCTTTCGGTCACTTTCGGTATGTAGTAGAATATGAAGCTTTTGGAACCTGGGTCTATCATGTAGTTTTATGTATTTTACTCATTATATGGAATATTGTGTTTGTAGCAATTCGGCATTGTTTGGAAAAGATGTCTACATAAATTTATATTACGATTATTCTTCTCATCACAAAGCTTTTAGTAGAGTGTATTACCACGCCGTGATTAGCAAATAGCCATTTATGAAACGTGATGTCACTGCGTAGAAAAATTTAGGGGGAAATTAGAATTTTGTTGCGGGTATGCATGATAGAATCCGTTTTATGCACGATAGGAAGTTAATAGTGCATGATAGACAAAGGATTCTGCATGATAACTTGCATATCTTTAATATATAAAGGGTGTCTCAGAAATATTTCTGGGACACCCTGTTTGTTTTAATAGAAATTAAAGATGTTTAGAAATAATTTGTTGCAACTTCGCTTGTAAATTCGGTAAGTCTTGCGTTGTAATTGTTGCACGGACGAAACTTTCATCCATATCTAATGCTTCTGCGAAGAAACTGCCTAAGCCTTTAACTTTGCGGTCAATTTGCATTAACAGCTCCACTGAGTTTTCTGATTGTGATAAGAAGACTACTTCTAGCTCATCTAAGTGACTACGATATTGACCTGTTGGTGCAAATTCAAATTCTTGCATAAATGGATAGTGTCCACGGAAACGTGGGGAAGCCTGTTCACATTCAGCTTGGCGTAAGCGGAAGCCGAGACCTTTGACTGCATCTAATACGCTTGCTGCTAGCTTCGATGGTTTTACATCGATATAATCTTTGTCTTCTGGGTCTACTGCATTTTTAATATCAAGCTCTGTTTGCACCCAAACTTTTGTTTTGCCAGCTGTAATTGGCGTATCCAATGGTAAGGACATTGAAAATGGAATTACCTTGTTCTCGCCTGCATCAATTGAAAATGGCTCCGATACTTTTACCTTATTTACTGCAGCTTTATCCGTATATTTTTTATCGTTTGCTTCTCGGATAAACGTTGTGTAAACCGTTAAGTAAATTGTATCGATTTGCTGAGCGACATTACCACCACGTACCAAGATTTCACCACGCATAACTTCACCAGCAGTGTAAGTTGATTTTTCTAGCTTTGTATCAACAGTTGCTGCGCCAACACCAATACTTGCAAGTACTTTGTTAAATAGGGACATTTTGAATTCCTCCTATAATTTTCAGATGGCTATATATACGTATCATATAATAAAAGGTTTCAAGGTGCTAGAAAATTAAGTTATACTTAATAAAAACTAGCAGAGGTATTCGGATGGAAACAGAGTGGTTAAGAACCTTCATTGTCGCCGCAAAAACAGAAAATTTTCGAGAAACAGCAGAAAAATGTTTTATGATGCAATCGACAGTAACAAAGCATATTCGCCATCTTGAAAAAGAATTACAGACAACACTTTTCGAGCGTAATAGTAAACAAGTAAAACTTAATAGTGTTGGTGCACATTTCTTACACCAGGCAGAAAAGATTGTAGAAGCCATCGATGAAGCAATGAATAGTACAGCATCCTTTGTAAATGGATTTACCTCGCAATTAACAATTGGTGTAGCTCCACAAATTGCGAATTCCACACTACCGTTAATTATCGAAATATTCCAACAAAAAAGACCGGCGATTCAACTGTCAATCGAACTACTTAAATCCAATGAAATAGGGGAGGCGGTTTATGCTGGGCAGATAGACATCGGTTTATCGAAATTAACTTCAACGCGTGACCTACAAACAGAAATTCTTGCACAAGAGCCACTTCAATTAATTGTACCAATGTCCAAAATGGAGTCAGATGCTATGACATTATTACAGCAAGAGACGATTTTAACACATGAGTATGCCGCTTATTGGCAGGAGGTGCAACAGGTTCTCGGGCAATTCCCAAGCTATAAAAGTATGAATCTCAATCAAACTGAGGTCATAAAAAACTTTGTAAAACAGGGTCTGGGTATCGCATTTTTGCCAAAGAGTGTGATCGATGCGGACCATCAACAACAGCTTTTATACAGCTGCTCAGTACAAGAATTTCAGCATATTGTGTCAAATACATACTTCCTAACGAAATATGTGACGGCAGATATAGAAGCCTTTTTAGAAGTGTGTCAAATCATCTATAACAATAATGATACGGCTTTTTGTAATAATTAAGTTTGTTATTTTAAACATTTCGAAAGGAGGTCAATTCAATGATATTCGTCATAGAATCAAAAAATATTGCTGATTATCTTTTAGAAACAGAAGAATTAAATTTTTCCCATCCCCTTATTTAACATAAAATTGTTGAACTCTTCGACAGAGATTTAACTGATATCCAAAAGATAGAAATTGCTTTTAAATTCGTGCGGGATCAAATACCTCACTCTTGGGATATCCAAAGTGACATAGTGACGAGAACTGCCTCAGAGGTTTTAGAGAAAAAGACAGGTATATGTTATGCAAAGTCAAATTTGTTAGCAGCCTTGCTAAGAGGAATAGGGATTCCTTGTGGTTTTGTTATCAAAGACTAATGATTTTTGATACGCCAGAAAAAGGCTACTCCCTACATGCTTTTAACGGGGTTTATATTGGGACTTTACGTAAATGGATTCGTTTAGATGCAAGGGGAAACAAACCTGGAGTTCATGCAGAATTTTCTTTAGACGAAGAGAAATTAGCTTTTAATGTGAACGAAGAGATGAATGAAAAAGATTATCCGTTTATCTTTATAAAACCTAATGAAAAGACAATGGAGACCTTGAAAAAATATGAGAGTGCAATAGAAATGTATAAATATTCTTTACCCGATGAATTGTAATAAATATATTAGAAATTTCCAACGCTTTTGAGTAAAGCCTGCTAAATGGCTAGCAGGTTTTTTTTTGTTGCATTTTCATAAATACAAGCATAATATAAGTATATTCTTATATATGAAATTATAGAGGTGACTTATGGACATTCAGTACTTAGAGAAGCAGTTAAAAGCTGTTGCAGATGCCAATCGTTTAACGCTGTTAAGTTGCTTAAAATCTGGAGAGGTCTGTGTATGTGATTTAGTCGATGTACTTGGTCTATCACAACCAGCAGTAAGCCAGCAGTTAAAAAAGCTAGAAGAAGCCGGAATAATCACTGCTCGAAAAGTCGGCACGTGGAAGCACTATCGTTTAGTGGAGGAACAAACCCCGCTTATGCAATCCGTTTTAGCACTGCTAGAGGGGAAACAAACTTGTCAATGTGACACTAATTGTGAGGTATCTTCATGAAAGAACAATCTTTAACAAAACAGCTTTCTTTTTTAGATCGCTATTTAACCCTGTGGATTTTTGTCGCAATGGGTATCGGTATTATCATTAGCTTACTAGTTCCAAACTTTAAAGATGTACTTAATGCAGCAAGTGTCGGTACAACAAGTATTCCAATAGCAATTGGTTTAATCGTGATGATGTATCCGCCGCTAGCGAAAGTGAAGTACGAGGAAATGTGGCGTGTCTTTAAAGATGTAAAAGTGTTAGCGCTATCCATATTCCAAAACTGGCTACTTGGCCCATTTTTAATGTTCTTTCTAGCAATCATTTTCTTACGTGATTACCCGGAATATATGGCAGGGCTCATAATGATTGGCCTTGCTCGTTGTATTGCCATGGTGATTGTATGGAATGACCTAGCAAAAGGGGATCGAGAATATGTGGCAGGGCTAGTAGCGTTTAACTCTATATTCCAGATCTTCATGTATCCAGTGTTTGCATGGTTGTTCTTAACTGTCATGCCAGGGTGGTTTGGTCTCGATACATTTACAGTTTCTATATCAGTATGGGAAATTACCAAAAGTGTTCTAATATATTTAGGTATTCCGTTTGCAGCTGGGATGCTCACACGTTTCATAGGCATCAAGTTGATAGGAGAAAAAGCATATGAAGAGAAATTTTTACCGAAAATTTCACCACTTACGCTTGTAGCATTATTATTTACTATTGTAATGATGTTTGCACTTAAGGGCGATACAATTGTTGAATTGCCGCTTGATGCACTACGTATCGCAGTTCCTTTATTGATTTACTTCATTATTATGTTTGCTGTATCATTCTTTGCTTCCCGAAAAGCTGGGGCAAGCTACCCGGTCACAGCAGCGCTGTCATTTACAGCTGCGAGTAATAACTTTGAGTTAGCAATAGCCGTAGCGATTTCGGTATTTGGCTTACATTCAGGTGCAGCGTTTGCGGCAGTTATTGGTCCACTAGTAGAAGTACCAGTGTTAATTGCCCTTGTGGGTGTGGCATTACGGTGGCAGAAAAAATACTTCAGAACGATTAAATTATAGAGAGATTCTTGTGGACGAAAATACTATATTTTTTATGTACAGATAATTCATGTCGAAGCCAAATGCGGTGAAAGCAATGAATAAGGTAAGTATTGATATTTCTAACCAAATATTCGATATGATTGGCCTCGGGATTTTTAATAATGCATCAAATGTAGGGCTGTATTTTCACAAAAATACAGTCCTTTTTAATGCACGTAAACAGAAGGTGAGGCTAGCTAAGTGTAAGGATATCCGTGGTGACGCGGAATCGGAATGAGGCCGGGTGTAAATCTCCAGACCGGGGAAAACAAACTTCATAGCAGGATAGTATGATTGGATGAGTGTGCCAAACAACACAAAGTCATTACTATCAAAAGTTCTATTTAACAAATGAAGCAAGTAAATGGAGAAAAGGGTATTAGAGAATATAAAATGTCTAATACTAAAGAGGGTACTCAAAAAGTCTTAATAAAGAAGTGAATGGCATAAAAGTATGCCAGCTTTTACGAATACTAGAGTACGGTGCTGTGAGAGATAGGGAATCACCTAAGCATAATTTAATTGTTAAAATCATAAATTTTTCTTTTATTTTTTTTGAATAATATAAAACGATAAGAAGAAATTATAAGAGGATTGTTTTGATTTAATGATAATAGATATTATTTTTTAAAAATAATTATGAAAACTGTTAATTATCAGCATTTTAATTGATAAATTAAGAAATATATGACGGAAATTGATTTTCAATGGCATTAAAAAATGTTTAAAAAAATGTCATATTGATGTGGATAAAAATTGTCTAATACTATTTTAGTATTATTTTATCTGTGCTAGTACAGTATAATACATCCTGTAACAGCTCATTTTAGAGAAAATAATAAACAAAATTAGGAGGAATTTTGAATGATGAATTGGTTACGTACCAATGTATATGCTTCATATTTACTTTTATTTTTAAGATTATATATCGGGTATCAGTGGGTAACTGTTGCTATGGGCAAGATCACTGGAGGATTCGATTCAACTGGATATCTAACTAACATTGTTGCTAATCCAGTAAAGGGAGCTGACGGTGCTGCTATTTATCCACTTTACAATTCTTTTATTGAACATTTCGCGCTACCTAATGCAGAGCTATTTAACGTATTAGTTCCATGGGGTGAGTTATTTATAGGTTTAGGCCTTATTCTAGGTACTTTAACTACTGCCGCAGCATTCTTCGGGTTATTAATGAACTTCATGTTCTTCTTTGGTGGTACTGTATCGACAAACCCAACATTTATTTTAGTTCAATTTATCATACTTGTTGCGGGTGCAAATGCAGGTCGCTTTGGTGGAGATCGTTGGGTACTTCCATGGATTAGAACAAACGTATTCAAGAAAAAAGCAACAAATTAACTTTAACATTACGCTTTAATAGCTTATATAAATCGCATATTATTGGATAATAGAGCTGTCATTTCTGATAGCTCTATTATTTTTTTGGTTGATTATCTCCTATTACCTCGATTAATGGCATTAGTTGGTCAGAATTTAAAATTACCTCCACATGTAGGATTGCAGTTTTTTATTTTATAGACCATCTACTATTTACAGATGGGTATTATTTGACGCCATCTTTATAAGCGACAAATCGTAAACGACAATAATCAGCAATCCATTCGTCCCCACGATAATATGTTGGCTTTAAAAGCTCCTCACATTTTGCGTAGACTTGTTCTTTTTCAACAGCAGATAAATGTTGCAGTATATTATGACTAAACATCTTAAGCCAATTTCTTAAGCCATCTTCACCTTGAAGCGGTGTAGGACGTTCGAATAAATAAATCCTTTCTACAGTGAAGCCAGCATTTTCTAATCGTGTTTGATATTCTTCCACTGATGGAAAATACCAAGGGAAGTAGTCTTCAATATAAGGGAAATTTAATGCAAACATACTTTGTTGTAGGGCACCTACAATAGAAGCAATATTGCCTTGTCCACCCATTTCAGCGACAAAGCGGCCACCTGATTTAAGGGCATTGTAAATGTTATGAATGACTGTGTCCTGTTGCTTCATCCAGTGTAGGGCTGCATTCGAGAAGACAGCATCATATTGATCGGTAAAGTCCAAAGCTGCAGCATCCTGTGTCTTGAATTCAATCTCTGGATATTTTTGCTGTGCGGCAAGGATCATATCCTGTGAAAAATCGGTTCCTAACACGATGGCGCCACGAGCTGCGATTTCGTGTGCCAAATCCCCAGTACCACAGCCGACATCTAAAATCTTTTCATTTTCCTGTGGGGCAAGAACTTCGACTAAGCTTTCTCCAAATTTTGAAACAAAGTCGTGCTTATGATCGGATAAACTAGCATTCCATTTTGTTTTCATCATATCTTCATCTCCTTTGTATGAGCATATCAAAGATATTGTGAGAGTGAAAATGTTCAAAAAAAGAGGTTTTGATTCCAAATTGGAATATGTTTGAGGCATTTTTACATAGAGGATTCGGTTGAACATATAGAATGAATAGATAATAATCTGAATAATTGGTTAGGATAAATTTAAAAATGCCTACATAAGGGAGTTTCCCTAGTGTAGGCATTTCGTTTATTTCTCAAGTTTTGTTAATGTTTTGCCAGACCATCCAAATGCAATCGTTAAAATTGGACCGAGTAGACAGAAGAAGGTGAAGGGTAGGTAAGTAGTCGTTGGAATTTCAAGTACAGATGCGATGAAAATCCCGCACACACTCCATGGTACAAGTGGATTGATGACTGTTCCTGCATCCTCCATAACACGCGATAAGTTTTTCGGCGCGAGTCCAACTTTTGCAAACTGTGCTTTAAATGCTTCACCCGTCAGTAAAATCGATAAGTACTGCTCGCCGATCAGTGTGTTGACACCAATTCCAGTGACAGCAGCACCAGTAATGACTGAACCAGCACTAGTGAAAAGACTTTCTACTTTCGCTAATAGGCTTTGAATAATGCCAAGTGTGAATAAAAGTCCACCCATTGTTAAGGCTAGTAATACTAAGGCAATTGTCCCTAACATGCCATTCATGCCGCCACGCGTAAGAAGTGCATCTACTTCTTCAATACCAGTTGCTGATGTATAACCGCTAAACAACATATCGAAAACGCTTGATAGGGCAAGTGGTTCATTCACATAAGCAAGTCCAACACCAATGATTGAAACAACTGCTAATGAAATAAGCGCTGGTGCCTTGTAAATTGTCATGATCACAAGCACTACTAATGGCAGTAATGTATACCAATGTACAAGTCCTGTTGCAAGTAAGCCCTCTTTAAATTGTTCAACCGTTTCAAATGAAGCATTTGTACCTGTCGGTGAGATTATTGCGTATAACACAAAAGAAATCACGAAGGCAGGAATGGTTGTCCAACCCATATTTCTAATATGTTCGAATAAATCAACGCCGACCGTCCCGGATGCAAGGTTCGTTGTATCCGAAAGGGGAGACATTTTATCGCCAAAGAATGCACCTGAAACGATGGCACCAGCTGTAATTGCTAATGAGATATCCATCGCGCTCGCAATACCGATAAATGCGACACCAACAGTTGCGACTGTCGTAAGTGAGCTGCCGACTGAAATACCGACAATGCTACATACTAAAAAGACAATGGCAAAGAAAAAGCTAGGAGAGACAGTTGAAAAACCGTAGTAAATCAGTGTTGGGATTGTACCGCCCATCATCCAACTAGATATTAATATGCCGATGAAGAAGAAAATAAAGACAGCGCCAAGTCCAGCACTTGCGCCAGCGATCATACCAGCTTCAAGATCTCTAAATGAAACTTTTTTTATAAGTCCATATGCTATTAATAAAGAAATTACGAGTACAATTGGAATATGGGGTGTTGCTTTCAAAAGACTGATACTAATCCCCATTGTTAAAATAATTAAAATTGTTATGATGCAAGCCTCAAGAAATCGAGGGTTGCTCTTTGCTGCAATACGAAACATGATGATCCTCCTAAACACTTTTGCGCTTCAATGCGTTGAAGCATAAGAGTATTATAACACGCTCTAAATCTATGTCAATTAACTGAAAATTACATTTACTAGATAGATTTCGGGTGGATTAATATCTTGAGAGGGTAAAAGGGTTTTTATAGCAAAACAGCATTCTCTATTAATTGAGGTTGACAACAATCGTGAATGAAATTCAAGTAACTGGATCACATTATGCAAAAATAGATCATATCTCCAAAGAACAGATCACTCCGAGCAAAAACGGATTACACCTCAATAGAACGAAACACTCCGCAAGAAAAATCTAACAGATATAAAAAAAACAACTCCACTTCGTATTTGATCTTAATTTCATCAAAAAAGGGAAGCATCAATCTGCCTCCCATCTATCCTCAATGTGCACCGAAATAATCCCATGCATTTTTCACGATTAACGTGCAGGTAACGGCGATAAAAATATATCGCATCATCGTAGCATCGCGCTTTAATGCGAATTTCGAGCCTAAAATAGCGCCGAAAATCATCACGAAGCCCATAGGTAGACCGTATAAAAAATTGACTTCTCCTAAAACTAAAAACATCATAAGTGCTGCTAAATTTGAAGTGAAATTAAAAGCCTTTGCATTACCAGCAGCCTGCAAAAAATCATTGCCCATCATTAATAAGATAAAGATAAAAAATGAGCCAGTTCCAGGGCCGAAAAAGCCATCATAAAAGCCTATTGCCGCAAAAGCTACCAAAAAAAGTACTTTTTTTGTAGTGTTAAGTACTTTCTGTTCGGGATCTTGCCCCCAATCCTTCTTCCAAATCGTATAACTAGCTACGAGTACGAGCATAACTAACATCAGTGGTTTTAAAACTGATGGTGATACAAGGTGTACCGAATAGGCACCAATTAAAGAACCGATAAAAATAAACGGAAGAATTTTTCGTATTTTTTTAAAGTCCACTTTTCCTGCACGGAAAAATGTAAGCATACTTGTTCCATTACTAATCGTATTGGCCAGCTTATTAGTTGCAATGGCAGTGCTCGGTGGTAATCCAATAGCCATAAGTGCTGGCAATGAGATAAGTCCACCACCTCCTACAATTGCATTCAAAAAGGAAGCGATAAAACCAAAAAATAAAAGAATTCCAAGTGAAAGTAAATCGATGTTCATATGTATTACCACGCATCCTTTTTGATAAAGTCTACACAATCGCGCCATCCTGATGAGGTTGCTCTGACAAGCGCTTACCGGGTTTAAAGTGGCTCTGTTGCATATTTATTATAAGAGTACTGCGAAAGGTAATAAATAACAATGCAATATACCCATTTTAGAGAAGATGAATTTACAATTTCTTAACATTGCACGTGCTAAAAAAATAATGTTTTAAAATTGTTTTTATCTAGAATGTAGGAAAATATTGATAATTTAAGGGTGAACTTTAGTGATTGCAGCATAAATTCAACAAAATTAAAAAATAAGAATTGCTACTTTTAAAATGTGACGAATTTTATATTACAATATTGTAAATTTGTTTTTTGTGTTTAAAGTTCTGTAGACTTGTGTTAAGAATTTGTTATGATTATTTCGTTATTCGATAAAAACCTATTCAACTGGAGGAACAGCATGTTTAAGTCAAATAAGCAAGATCCATTTTTTCAAGCGTTACTAAAAATTGCGAAAAATGTCAATGAAGGTATTTACTATGCGCATAACGCACGTATTCACGACATTGATGCTCTAAAAGAAATTAATGTGACGATGAAACGTTATGAAACTGATGGAGATTCACTTATTCACGAATTAATCGTGATGTTGAATAAATCTTTCATGACGCCTATCGAGCGTGAGGATATTTTAGCGTTAGCCAACAAATTAGATGATGTAATTGATGGCATGGAAGGCTGTATCGCACATTTTGATATGTATAACTTAACAGAAGTTACTGAGCCGATGCGCCAATTCTTAACGTACATTGCAAAAAGTACGGATGAAATGGTACTCGCAATGGAATTACTAAACAATAAAAAACTTGTTGAAATGCGTAAACACGCAATTCAAATTAAAGATTATGAACGTGAATGTGATGAAATTTTCCGTTCTTCTATGAAACAGTTATTTATTCAAGAAAAAGATCCAATGCGTCTTATTGTATTTAAAGATATTTACGAACAATTTGAAGAAATTGCAGATATCTGCCAAACTGTAGCAAATACAATTGAAACAATAATTATGCGTAACGCATAAAATGGAGTGTACTAGATGAATACGATATTACTCATTACTATATTAGTCGTTGTTTTCGCATTAGTATTTGACTTTATCAACGGATTCCATGATACAGCCAATGCGATTGCAACGTCCGTATCTACGCGTGCATTAAAGCCACGTACGGCAATTTATATGGCGGCTATAATGAACTTTATCGGAGCAATTACGTTTGTTGGGGTAGCCAAAGCATTAACAAAGGATATTGTTGACCCTTTTAGTTTAAATGCTTATGACGGTGATATTACGGGGTCAGTAGTAATTTTAGCAGCCTTACTTTCAGCGATAACGTGGAACTTGTTAACGTGGTACTTCGGGATTCCATCAAGTTCTTCGCATACATTAATCGGTTCAGTTGCTGGTGCGGCTGTTGCTGCAGCAGGCTTCGATGTATTAAACTACGCAGGCTTTATTAAAATTATACAAGCCCTTATTTTCTCTCCAATCTTAGCGTTTGCAGCCGGATTCTTGATGATGTCTATTCTTAAAGTAGTATTTAAAGATTTAAATTTATATCGAACGAATAAAGGTTTCCGTATTACGCAGATCTTTACAGCTGCACTTCAGTCCTTTACGCATGGAACGAATGATGCGCAAAAGGCGATGGGTATTATTACGCTAGCGTTAATCGCGGGTGGCTTACACCAAGGCGAAGATATCCCATTCTGGGTACGTTTCGCAGCAGCTACTGCAATGGGGCTTGGTACATCTGTGGGTGGTTATAAAATCATCAAAACAGTTGGTGGTAAGATTATGAAAATCCGTCCAGTAAACGGGGTAGCAGCTGATTTAGCATCTGCTTCCGTTATCTTCGGGGCAACATTAATCCATTTACCAGTATCAACAACACACGTTATTTCGTCTTCTATCATGGGTGTTGGTACAGCACACCGTGTGAAAGGTGTTAAATGGGGGATGGCACGTAAAATTGTGACGACTTGGGTGATTACAATGCCAATCTCAGCCGCTATGGCAGCATCAATTTACTTTGTTTTAAGTTTATTTTTCTAATAGATAAAAGGAATGCACAAATTGCGTGCATTCCTTTTTTTGATTTTCGAGATTAGACGGATAGGAACCTCAAAGTGACGGATAAACTCAAATTTGCACTTGTTATTGCTGGAAATGCCAACTATGGTAAATATAAAGAAAGTGTAAAGTTAGGAAAATCATCATTTATACATAGTAAGGTAAGTGCAGGAGGAAAACTTATGGGAGAGAAGTTACTGTTAATTGAGGATGATATAGCGATTGGTCGTATTGTAAAAGACACGCTGACAAAAGAGGGCTATGTTGTTACTTGGGCAACGACTGGTCTCGAAGGGTTGGCAGATTTTCAAGCTGATGAATTTGATTTAGTACTTGTCGATTGGATGCTACCGGAAATGGATGGGCTCACAGTGTGTCAAAACATACGCTGGCAAAGCGAATTGCCAATAATAATGATTAGTGCGCGTAGGGAAGAAGCGGATAAGGTGGAGGGCTTACAGGGAGCTGATGATTATTTAGCAAAGCCTTTTAGCTTGGAGGAATTGAAGGCGCGTATTGCATCACATTTACGTCGTTGGCATCGTTATAACAAAAAAGAGACTGATGAGGATAGGTCATTTTTTGAATATGGCTTGAACATCAATTGGCAAAAAGAGCTTGTGACATTGAAAGATGGAGAAATCACTCTAACTCAAAAGGAATTTGCCCTCTTAAAACTATTGGCGAAAAATCCGAACCAAACGTTTACAAAAGAAGAATTATATCAGCACATATGGCAACAGGCAGGGCTTGAGGATACACATACGGTAACTGTACACATTAAGGCACTACGTGAAAAGCTGAAAGACTCTGTAAAAACGCCACATTTTATTCAAACAGTATGGGGCAAGGGCTACCGTTTTATTGGGGAGCCACTATGAAAATTAAATCCTGGCTACTTATCACTTTATTCATTGTGATGATTTTACCAATCGGCAGTGTGTATGGTTTATATATGTGGATTAACTCTTACTATCAAGACAAAAGCTTCGCTGAATATCTTGAGAAGTGGAGTGAACTTAATTCGCTTAAGGTAATGCTAGGCGACCCAACACTGTACAAAAAAAATAATGATTTTAGCGATGTAGAAGCACTTAGTAGTGATCAGATTGGTATTTCACTATACTCGGAAAACGGTTTTATTTTCTATAGCTCAAATCCATTGTCTTCAGGCTTTATTTCAAAAGATGCCCTGTTCAAGGATTTATTTGAATTTCAGCAAAAGTATAATGCTTTTATTTATAAAGAGCCTGTCTATCAAAAGGGTGAGCTTGTCGGACTTTATGAGATTCAGCTCGTTCGTACGGATTGGGTGCAGGGAGTTGAAAGGCGTTCATGGCTAGTGGCTGGAGGCACGATTGCTCTATTTATCGGTATCTATGGCCTGGTTATTTGGTGGCTACAGCGTAAGCTAAATCGGCCATTACAAGAGTTGATGCAACAAATGCGTGCTTTTGCAAAAGGTGCACATGTGAAGTCACATTTAAATATGCGTAAAGATGAAATTGGTGAGCTCGCACAAACCTTTCTTGCCATGCAATGTGAAATTGAAGCAGCTCGTTCACAATTAAAGAAAGAACAGGAACAAAAAGAATTGATGATTGCGAGTATTTCACATGATTTAAAAACGCCCTTAACAGCCATTCAAACCTATGCAGAAGGCTTGCAAAACAAGGAGCTTACTATGGAAGAACAGTGTGAATATAAAGAGGTCATTGTAAAAAAATCGGCTACGATGAAACAAATGCTTGAAGACTTACTCATGTATACATTGTTGCAATCAACAAACTATGATTTAAAGCTTGTTGAAGTTGACGGTGCTGAGTTTTTTGATATGGCTTTATCTGAATATGAGCAACTTTGTATCGATAAAGGCTTTGCACTAAACGTCATGTGCGATGTAGAAGGTATTTATGCAGTCCATCCGAAACAGTTACAGCGCGTTATTGATAACTTGATGAGTAATGCCTGGCGCTATGGTGAGGAAGGAAGTGCGATTGGGTTAGCAGCAGTAAATGCAGGAGATTATCCAATGTGGTGCTTTGACGTTGTGAAATCTGCGTTAACAAAGCGTGAGGGGATGTATATGATTGTCCAAAATAGTGGACTAGGTGTGAAAGAACAGGAGATTACAAGATTATTTGAACCGATGTATCAAGCAGATGATGCGCGTACGAAGGCAGGACAACGTGGATCAGGGCTTGGTTTAAATATTGCAAAACAAATTATAGAAAAGCATGGAGGTACAGTAGAGATGGTCTCGCAAGAGGGTGTTGGGACAGCTGTACTTTGCTGGCTTCCTAGACAAAGGGGATAGTAAAAAATGAAATGGAAAAAATCACTTCGCGCAGTTGGTTTAGTTACAGCGTTATCAATAGGACTCATTGCATGTAATACGGAATCTTCGTATTCACCTCAAGAAGTCGTTGCACAAGCATTACAAGAAACTAAAGAAATCAGTTCATATTATGCTGAATATACATTGGATATGGGTGAAATTGGTGGTAAAGCAGAAGTGAAAGAGTGGGTCAAGGACGGTAAGCGTCGAATTGAAATGACAACGGAAAATGAAGAGCATAATATCACTGTATATGATGGCTTACAAATGATTTCCTTAGATGTAGTGAAAAATCATGTCTTGAAAATGGAATTACCAGAAGAGCAGTTAGATGGACTAAACAACCAATCACCTAAAGAACAAGCAGAAATGATGCTAAATATGGTGAAGGATACGCACTCTATTTCAATTACAGGTGAAGAAAAAATAGGGGGGCGTGATACCTACCACATTGTTGCAAAAGCCAAAAAAGAGGATACTTTATTTGGTGATTTAGATGTATGGATTGATAAAAAAACATGGCAAATGCTGAAAATTACGACTATCAACTTCGGTAACAAAATGACGACTGAATATACAAAAATGGACACAGAGACCAAAATCGAGGATACGCAGTTTACACTTGATATCCCTGAAGATGCAACTGTTGAAGAGGTGAATTTAGAAGATAATCTTCCAGAAAAAGTTTCACTTGATGTGCTAAAAGAAAAACTTGGACAATTTTTAATGGTACCGGAAGCAGATGGTTTGCAGGTTATAAAGATTGAAGACATGCGAGTAGAAGAGCGCCCAGAGTTTGCTATTACCTATGTAAAGGATGATCTACCAGCCTTTAGCGTTTCAGTCTTTAAAATCATCGGTAATTACACAGAATTTGGTGTAGATTCAGCAGTGAGGGAAAAGGAAATAGAGGTGCGAGGTCAAAAGGGTACACTAATGGAACAGGGGGATTTTCGCCTCATTAGCTGGCAAGAAAATGGCTACCAATACAGCATCATAGCTGAAAATCCAGATCTAACTGTGGAGGATATTCTCGCTTTTACAGAAAAAATGACAATTGTTCAGTGAGGTGAGGAACATGCAGAAAGCAGGCTTTGTAAAATGTTTGGCCTTGTTTTTATTCAGTACGATTTTTTTGTACGGCGTTGGTGAGACGTATAATGTAGAGTGGCTTCAATTTCAAATATTAGCAGAAAGCAATGATGTTGGATTTAATATGAGTTTTAGTTCGCTCATTCCTGTGTTGGGTGGCTTGCTTGTTGTCGCGTTATACGAAATCGCACTTAAGCGGATAGTTTAGCTGAACACCTTATGAAAAACGAACTAGTCAAAGAAATCCACTCGTGAAAATGGAGTGGATTTTCACATGGTATGGTTAGATTTAGCGTTGATGAAACACAGTTAGTAAGATTTGATTGATGACTATTAACATTGCGAATACAGTCGCTAATGCAGGCTTTCCTAAGTAAAACAAAACCATTAAGGCCAAAGCAAATATACCTAGCTCAAGTAAAAACCTTGCTATGCCATTAATAGGTATAGTTGCGTGAGGAGAGCCGAAAACACCCCAAATTATAGCTATAAAAACAGGTGCACCGATACCTAAAAGTAACTTAAATCCATATCCTTTACCCACTTGCAATCCCCAGTAGGCTAGGGTAGCCAATACACATAACTCTAATAGAAAACGATATGCTAAATTTAATGCCATGAGATATCTCCAATACGGTTACGCTATTTTTTGTAGGTGAGTTTGTTTAAATGATTCTTTGTATTTCAAACCAAAGCCTAAAGCGCGATCCAAAAGAATGTGTGCCAGCCAAATTAGTGAGGTCATCAATAGTAGGGAAGATGTAAAAGTGAAGCCAACGAACATTAGAAATAGTGGTAAGACTAGGCTATGTACGATGTTA
Source organism: Lysinibacillus sp. NPDC097287 (assembly GCF_044761695.1). Lineage (NCBI taxonomy): Bacteria > Bacillati > Bacillota > Bacilli > Caryophanales > Bacillaceae > Lysinibacillus > Lysinibacillus sp. NPDC097287. Next base: position 71,351 of record NZ_JBIWCX010000004.1, on the reverse strand, counting down.
TACAATAGCGCCCCGATTTTTGAGTTGAACAAATAGCCCAGCATACTGATATCAGGAATGAACAACAAGAGAAAGAATACTAGCAGTGAAAATTGAAAGTGCAAATAAACATAAAAGCATAGTAATAAAGCAACAAAATACTCAAGGTAAATAACTTTACGGAGAGACATAATCATCATTCCTTCCCTGTAAGCTTCTATACATAGCTTCAATTTGCAATGCCATCGCCTCTTTGTTTTCACCATACTTTCCTTCTGCCATTAATGTTTGTGCAAGGTGTAATGATTGAAGAGCCTTTTGATAAAAAATAATCTGCTGTTCGATTTTAGTAATCTTTGAGCTAAATAACTGAACAGTCTGTTGGTTGCAAGTGGCTGAAATTGGTTTTTGTTCTAATGCTAAAAGTTGTTGGATTTCTTGCAATGTAAAGCCTAATTGCCTTAGCACGATGATAAATTGTATATTTTTTTCACAAGCATCGTCAAAAATTCTGTAACCATTCTGTTGTCTTTTCGGCATTAATAATTTTTCTTTTTCATAATAACGGACTGTATCTGTCGGTAAATTGTATTTTGCTGCAAATTCCTTTATCTGCATGAAAACACCTCCTAAATTTATCCTAACATTGGAGTATACTCAAAGGTCAAGGTTTTATAAAATTAACTATTATTAATCTTGGCAATAAAATAAAATGAAGCTAATAGGTTGGTTGTGTAAATCTTTTATTTACATAGAGGGAAGTGTTTTGTGTGAAAAAAACGTTATTCTTAACGGTAATAGGCGTAGTATTCCTTGTGCTAACAGCTTGTTCAAATGGTGATAGACAGGATGGAAACTCGAAAGTGAAATCAATTACTATCCAAGAAATGATCAGCTTTAAAGAAACTAAGCGAAATTCAAAAAAGAAAATTTCGAATGTAGACGATGTTAAAAAGGTTGTAGATGCATTTAGTAATGCATTTCAAGAGCCAGGTATTGTAGATATGGATGATCCGGAATTTAAAGTAAAAATAGAGCGAGAAAGGTATTATCTTTGGTTCAGTGATGATGGTAGATCAGCTACGATTATGAATGTAGATGATACAAATACGGTATATTCAATGTCATCAACTGAAGGTATTCATAAAATTTTTCACGCTAAGTTAGAATGAAATGTTGAGTAGCTCAAGTTCTGTCATTGCAGTTGGTCTTTTTCTATTTTAGAGCTTCGTACGAGAGGCTCTTTTTTTATTGTGAAACGGTAGGAGCTTGACGATCGTTAATAGTGTAGGAGGGGGAGGTGAACGGCATTCTTGAAAAAATAATTGAAGAGTATGCAGAGCATTTACTGCGTTTAGCTTATTTTTACGTGAAAGATCGGCACGCAGCAGAGGATATTGTACAGGAAGTGTTTATCAAGTTTTCTTCGCAAAAGTATGAGGAAAGGGGACTTCTACGTGCGTATTTATCGACATTAACAATCAATTTAAGTAAGGATTACTTAAAAAGTTGGCATTATAAAAAAATAATATTACAGGAAAAATTATTCCCATTGCGTGCAAAATCTGAAAGAGATGCACTCTTAGAGGCAGAAGAACGTTCGCAAATTGGTGCGGCGATTCTTGAGCTACCTCTGCAATATAGAGAGCCGATATTGCTTTATTATTATGAGGAAATGAAGGTCGCAGAAATAGCGACTGTACTTGGTATACCCGAAAATACTGTCAAGACAAGGTTGCGTAGAGCCCGTGAAGCGTTGAAGCCATATTTAAAACAAGAGGAATGGGAGGTGTTGGTGCATGAATGATGTGAAAAAAGAGCTGATGAAGGTTGCAGGAGATATGACAACTAGTAAGGAGCGTGTAAAGGAGCGTGTACTCCATCAACATGACCTCAAGCAAAAAAAGCCTCTTAGATTTATTGCAATGAGTGCAGTAGTGACGTTATGTTTAGTTGGTTTTGTCGTTTTGCAATTGTTAGATGGGAATTCGAAGCGGACGACACAATTGTTTAACCATACACAGCTTACATACTTTGAAGACTTAGAGCGCATAATGTCGTTTAATTTTAAGGAAGAGCCGAAAGTGGAGGATGTTTATGCACGCTATGAGCAGCTACTAGCATCATATTATTATGCACAGTCCCTTGGGTTTGAGAGTACTGAAGAGGAGCTAGAAGCCGAGAAGTCACGACGCTACAAGGAGCTTCAAAGGTTGCCAGATGAGCCTATATTTGCAGTATTTAAAGACAAAGGATTAGACAAATATTTTGACATGTATATTGAGCCGATGTTACCGATGTTTGTTGCTGACAAACAATTTGAAAAGTTATATCAAGAAAAATACCCAACTTTCCCTGAATCGATGGTACGTCAAATAGCTGACCAAGATGCTATCCGATATTTTAATACGCAATTTGCTGAAGAGGCACTGTCCTTTCAAGAAGAACTCGGTTTGAAACACTATGTAAATATCTCAAATGGCTCAACTTTTGTTGGGACTATTGTAGAAGTCGAGGATAATGCCTTTTTATTTGTTGAAGGTGCTATTCCAGAGGAGTTAGAACAGTTGTCACCTAAAGAAATCATTGGAAAATATGAGAATGCTACCTGGTACCCGGTAGAAGATGGAGTTTCAGTGAGAATGGGTGAATATGTTGAGGTTTCATCATCGAGTTGGGTTTCAGAAAATAGCAACATCGAGCGCTATGGCTTGCTGCACAGCATGACAATTGTGGATCCTTCTGTGACAACTAAACTAGTGCTGCAAAATGTTAACGATGTTACACAATTTCTACAACAACTCAGTTGGAAAAAAGGTGAGACTAGTATCGTTCGTCCGCCTGATTATTCATTTAAAATCGAAGAGGTGCGTGTGGATATATGGATTACTCATGCCAAGACACTACGGTTACATTCGCTAGAATATGGTGAAGTCAAACTTGGTAATATAAGTTCAGAACAATTAAAAGAATTGCTAGGTATATAGAAATAACAGCAAGTCTCTTTCGGAGAGGCTTGTTTTTTTAGTTCAAAAGAATCGATAATAGGTTTAAATACTCATTATTTAACAATTAAAAAGGTATAAAGTATGGTAATATTTTTGTGGTTGATGTAGTATAAAAGGAATAAGAGGTTTTTAAAAAGGAGGAAGCGGTGTGGATAGGGAAGAATTTGAAGAACTATTTCTTACATTAGATGCATTATATAGCGCGAATCGCTATTTAGAATATATAGAGTTAAGTAGTGTTGCCATCGACAATGCTTATGCTTTAGGTATGTACGATCAAGCAATGCGATTGTTACGTTATCGATGTGCGAGCTATTTCCAAATTGGAGATTTGCAATTTGCTATTAATGTTCTAGAACAATACCGTGAACTTACCTTTAAATACGGCAATGATATTGATGTGATTCAGTATTATTCATTGGCCTCCATTTATTGGGGAACATTCGGCCATCGGAAAAAATCTGAAGAGCTTATGCTAAAGGGCCTTGAAATTGCTAAACGAATTGAACATGTAGAAAGTATGGGGAAAATTTATAATAACTTGAGTGATTTAGAGATTGAATTAGGAGAGTATAGTAAGGCAAAGGAATTTGCTTTAAAGAGTCTCTATTATTGCAATGCATTTGAAACCAAACATGTACAACCCTATACAGGGGTAATTCACCCAAAAACAAATTTAGCGATTGCACATATAGGATTAGAAGAATTTCAACAAGCAGATGGGTTATTGCAGGAGCTACTAGCCAATATACAAGCCCCGCCATATAGTAAAGCACAATTAGAGGTGTTCAATGCCTATGCCCTATTATGTGAGAAGCAAGGGTATATAGGTGAAGCGATTGATATGTACCAAAAATCAAAACACTATGCATTGCAAAACAATGATTTATCTTTGTTACAGACAATTTACAATTCATTAGTGAAGTTAATTGAGCAGCAAGGCAACAAGATTATACTGTGTGCTGTGCAAAAGGAATATATTAATATTTTATTGGAAATTCAAAAAGAGAACTATACACAAGTATTGTTTGAAATGGAATACAATGACCAGAAAAAAGAATTTGAAAGAACATCGTATATTGATCCTTTGACAAATATATATAATCGGCGCTATTTTGATGAGCATGCGGAGAAATTGCTCGAAATTGCCGCGAGTGAAAAGCAGCAATTGGCGTTATTAATGATTGACTTAGATCATTTTAAATCTATTAATGATTTAAATGGACATTTATGTGGCGATGATGCACTAGTATTAACAGCGACTACGTTGAAAAAGTTTTTTGAGCAGTATGAAGATTCGATTGTGGCACGCTTTGGTGGCGATGAATTTATTGTGCTGACCAAAATAATTGCGGGAGAATCTGAACAGACTGTGACAGAGAACTTATATGAGGAGCTGACATCGCTAGCTCTAACAGTAGATGAAGAAGTTGTGAATTTAGAATTTAGTATTGGAGTAAGCACAAATAATGACGGTAGAATCACTGAAGTTGGACAGGTCATCAAAAACGCAGACAACGCGCTGTATACATCAAAACGCAATGGCCGCAATCAAATTACGATTTATAATCCCTATAGTAATATTGGAAAAGGTAAATAACGAAACATAAAAAGCAAGTACTCGATTTTGGTATTGAGAACTTGCTTTTTAGTATTAAGTGAAGACCATTATTAATGGAAAACGATGGTCTTGTTACCTTGTACAATAATCCGATTTTCTAGATGCCATTTTACTGCTTTTATCAGTACACGTCGTTCGATTTGACGACCGATTTTTTTTAGGTCTGTAACAGTATCACGATGATCCACACGTTCTACATCTTGATCGATAATTGGCCCTTCATCTAAATCATTTGTTACATAATGTGAAGTCGCACCAATCAGCTTTACACCTCTTTTATGAGCGCGTTCGTAAGGATTTGCCCCGATAAATGCAGGTAAGAATGAATGATGAATATTAATGATGCGATTTTCGAAATGATTCACAAAATCAGGCGTTAAAATTTGCATATAGCGTGCAAGGATTAACAAATCTACATTGTATTCTTCGATTAAATGGATTTGCTCTGCCTCTACCTGCTTTCGAATCTCCTTATTTGCTGGGATATAATGATACGGTATACCAAATGATTCCACAATTGAACGAGCTTCTTCATGATTACTGATCACAACTGCGATCTCTGTATCTAAATCACCATTTTTCCATTCCCATAATAATTCCAATAAACAATGAAGCTCTTTAGATACAAAAATCGCTGTCCGTTCTTTTTTATGTAAATTATAAAATTTATATTGCATCTCATAATCTTCGGCAATCACTTCAAAGTCCTTTGCCATTTTTGCTGATTTCTCTTGGAAATTGTCACAATGGAATTCGATTCGAATAAAAAAAGTGCCATTCTCAGGGTCACTTGAATATTGGCTCGATTCAATAATATTAGCATTATAATTAAATAAAAATGAAGACAGCACAGCGACAATCCCTGGTTGGTCGGGACATTTTACTAACAAACGTACACGATTCTCTAACTGAGGGGATAAAACCTTTACTTGGTTATTTACGGGCATCTTTCTCAACAACTCCTAGTACAAAAATAGTTACTTTTTTACTTTATCAAAATAAAACATTATTTTCAAAAAATTAAGAGAGATTAAAAATATATTTGTTAAAATTGAATCGGAATGATGTTGGCATCCGTCAGTAGTGTAGAAAGTAGGTGAGGACGGCGATGGAAATAGAAGATGTCATTGCGCTACACGGTGATTATTTGCTAAAGGTTGCGTATTTATATGTGAAAAACGAGGCGACGGCAGAGGATATTGTACAAGATGTCTTTATAGCCTTTTATCAAAAAAAGGGGCAATTTAAGCAGGAATCATCATTACGTACATACTTGGTGAAAATGACAGTCAATCGCAGCCATGATTATTTGCGAAGCTGGAAAAGTAAAAGGCTGACTTTGTTTGAAAAAATAACGGGCAAAACAACATATCTAACACCTGAAAAAGAGGTGCTTATCAAATCCAGTAAGCGAGAGTTAGTAGAGGCATTGTTTACATTGGCGGTCCAGTACAGAGAGGTACTTATACTCTTTTATTTTGAGGATATGTCAACGGTAGAAATTGCGAAGTTCGTAATCTGTCCAGAAGCAACGGTACGCACAAGGCTTCAACGTGCGAGAAAACAACTAGCTTTGACAATCGGAGACTATGACTGGGAGGTGTTACGCCATGACTCGATTTAAAGAAGATGTGTTACGAGAGCTACAAGATATAAAGTTAACGGATCAGAAAAAACGTGAGATGGCACAAAAGGCACGCATGCAAAGTAAGGTAAGAAGAAGTGGTCAGTGGCAGTATCGAATTGTTCTTGCGACATTTACGATATGCGCAATTGGGTTTAGCTATTTATTTTCCCGAGATGAGGAAAATAAAACGGGTGGAAATCAAGGAGCAACGGTACAGCAAGAAACAGATACATCCAGTTTTTTTGCATTTATAGACCATGATGTGATGAAGGGATTACTGATACTAAGTTTTTTTATTTGTGCAACCTCTATTGTAAAGCACAAATTGAAAAAAAGGGGGTATGGTTTACCTAAATGTATCGAATGTGGGGGGGAATGGTCACACAAGCAAGCTCGTAAATTTTTTTGGGAAAACAGGAAAATCGAGTGTTCACATTGTGGGAAAAAGCAATATCGAACGAAAAAATCTGTACAATTAGGCCTATTATTAAATATTCCCATATCGATGATGGCCATTATGGGTAATTTTTTTGATAATTTTTTAGTTGGAATTACATTTTATTTAGTAAGTCTCTTTATTTATTATCATCAATTAGTTCCATATTTATTTGATTTACAAGAAAAAGATCCTACAAATGATCCGCTTTGGTAACTAATTTTTACAAAGGGAATAGCTAATTCATTATAACGATTTCTATTTTATCACTATTTTTTAAAATTGATTGACAACTGTTTTCTTTTGTTTTATCGTTGTGTTAACTTAATTATATATTTAGTTAACGTACAAGGGGAGGCAGTTTATTTTGAAAAAAAGCAGTACATATCAATATGTTTTAGCAGCATTCGGGGCAGCAATTATCGCGGTACTTGCTCAGGTGACGATTCCGCTACCGTTTTCGCCAGTACCAATTACAGGACAAACATTAGCAATTGGCATCGTCATCACAATTTTAGGCGCAAAACTTGGCTCATTATCGGTGCTATTATATATTTTACTAGGCTCAGTGGGAATGCCTGTTTTTAGTGGTATGTCTGGCGGACTTGGTATCGTTGTAGGACCTACTGGTGGTTATATTGTGGGGTTTTTACCGACTGCAATTATAATGGGGCTTTATCTGCAAAAATTTGGCTTAACAATTCCACATGCGGTTGTCGCAAACGTTATTGGGATGGTGATTACACTTGCTTTCGGTACAGCGTGGTTGAAAATTGCGGCTGAATTAACATGGACAGCGGCATTTATGGGCGGTGCAGCACCGTTTATTATCACGGGCTTATTAAAAGCAGCTTTAGCAGCATGGCTTGGTGTGGTGGTACGTCGTCGTTTAGAAACAGCACATCTAGTCGAAGCTACAGCATAAGAGAGGCGAATGGACTTGGCAACTTTATGGACAGGCGGAACGATTTACACGATGGCACGAGACGGCGAAACAGTCGAAGCTGTGCTTGAACATAACGGAAAAATTGTGGCAACAGGCGAAATAGAGCGCTTGTTGCCACAAGCTACTTCTATCCGAGATTTAAAGGGAAACGTCATGTATCCTGGCTTTGTCGATAGCCATTTACACATACTTGGCTATGGGGAAAAGTTAAAGCATATTGATGTATCTAATGTCAGAAGTAAGGACGAGTTACTAGCGCATATTCGTGCTCGAATGGAAGGAGTACATTCAAATGAGTGGATCATTGTTATTGGGCTCAATGAAACACAGTTTGATGAGCCCATTTTTCCAACGTTAACAGAACTTGATGCACTTGGTGAAGCGCATCTTATTATCAAGCGAAGCTGCCATCATCTACTATTAGCGAACACTAAAGCGCTCGAATTTGCAGGAATAAATGACGCTACACCGTCTCCAGAGGGCGGCATTATTGAAAAGGTCAATGGCAAAGTAACAGGTGTATTAAAGGATGCGGCTCTTTACATGATAGTCAATCATATGCCACATATTACACCAACATATATTGAGGATGCGCTTGAAAAGGCTGTGACGTCATTACAGACATATGGGCTCGTCGGTGGACATTCAGAGGATTTAAGCTATTATGGAGCGCCTCATCAGCCAGTTGATGCTTTTCGTAAAATTGTCGAAGATAGTCAATCATTTAAAGTTCATTTGTTACAGCATCATGCAGTGTTTCAGCAAGTAGTCGATGCAAACTTAAATGAGAAAAGGTCGCCTTATTTGGAGTTTGGGGCGATGAAAATATTTGTCGACGGAGCTTTTGGTGGGCGAACAGCTGCCCTACGAGAACCATATAGTGATGATATGGAGAATTGCGGGATGCTAGTTCATACGCAAATCCAGCTTGAGGAGCTAGTTCAACTTGCTAGAAGTTACTGTCAAACCGTTGCGGTGCATGCAATTGGTGATTTAGCCATTGATGTGATATTAGACGTTTTTGAGAAATATCCACCACGTGAGGGTCAGCTAGATCGTGTGATTCATTGTAGCTTAATTGATGAGGAGATCCTAATTAAATTGGCATCATTGCCAGTGGCGATTGATATGCAACCACAGTTTGTGCAAGGAGAGTACTCAGCGGAGATTGCTCGATTAGGTGACGAACGTGTCAAAGGTCTGCATCCCCTAAAATCGTTATTAGATAGAGGACTGATCGTTGCTGGTGGCAGTGATGCGCCGATAGAAGTGCCTAATCCACTGCATGGAATTTACGCAGCTGTTACTAGACGCAATTTCGGTGAGATACATGATGGTTACGGCGCACAGGAGAAAATTTCACGCTTTGAAGCGGTACGACTTTACACAGTAGGTCCAGCTGCAATCATAGGTCAACAGTATGTACGTGGGCAAATTGCACCTGGATTTACAGCTGATTTTACAGTGTTTACAAACGATATATTTAAGGTGGAAATTGAGGAATTACTAAATATTGACGTTGCCTACACAGTAGTGGGTGGCAAGATTGTATATGAAAGAGTGTAAAAAAGTCGTTGTGGAGACAATATTCACAACGACTTTTTTTGTAATTCTTCTATTTGTTGCTCTAATTTTTGGATCCGCATCGTTAGCTCGTGTATTTGTTGCAGATGTGACGGGTTATTTTGTGTAGAGGGTTGTTTGTTTTTTGCGAACATCATGATGAGTACACGAATGACAACTACTATCATTGTCACTAATACGAAGAAAATAAAAATATGAGTAATAATATCGCCTACGTGAATATTTTCTATAGCATACAACTTCCTTTCTAGAATACATATACTTCTATTATGGATTATTTTGTAATAGGTTTCAAAAGTAATTTTATCTTGTGAATGGTTCGAGAAAAAAGTGAATAACCTATTAAGCAGGGGGGGTGTATATATGCAAAAAGCACAGCAAATTATTAGACTAGCATTGCGAAACATTATTGTTTACCGCATTGATTATATTCAAGTTTTTGCACTTATTCGGCTAGTTCAATTTTTGTTTATTGTGCCTGTGACATCATTGGCGTTTAAGCTCATGCTGCGGGTAACAGGTTATACGCATATCACAGACCAAAATCTGTACAGTTTTTTAGTACACCCCTTCGTCATTGGTATGATGCTGCTATGGCTATTTATTGTGTTATTATTCATTTACTATGAAATGGGCTTATTGTTTAACATGGCATACAATCAGCAGCGTGGCATTCGTTTTAGGTTTGTTAGCATTTGGCAGCAACTTAATCGGAAGGCTGTGTTTTTTTGTAGCTTTCAAACCATTTATTTAGCCCTATATATTGCGTTTCTTGTGCCGCTTGCTTCATTTCTTCTACCCCTTACATTAACACAAGAGATTTCAATTCCACATTTTATTATGGATGAACTGATGCAATCGAGAGCGGGGAGATTATTGTATGCTAGTCTAGCAGGCTTATTAATTATTTTTGGTATCCGTAGTATACTGACTTTATCAATTTTTACGATTCATCCAAAGTACTCAATCCGTCAATCCATTGTGCAGAGTTGGAGGTTTTCTAAACGGCGCTTGTTTGAGTTACTTGTACTGCTTGCAATGCTTTTAACAGGGAATTTACTCGCACTTCTAAGTATAACTCTTATTAGTACGTTGCCGTTATATGTATTAGAGCGACTTATGCCGAGCTCGGCTCTCGTAATTGCTGGGCTGACTTTGGCGTTTTTAGAAATCATTTTTGTCGTTCTGTTTAGTTTGCTTCAAGCTATGTTTTCTCAGGTGATGGTGGCGATTACATATAATACCTTGAATTTCTCTAAACAGAAAACATCTCCAAATTTTTTAAAACGACGATATAAACGACTATTATTATTGGTTAGCGCCGTATTTGTCGTATTGAGTGTCATAAATATTAATTCATTGGAGAAAAGTGTTTATGCACCTGATACGAAAATCATTGCACATAGAAGCTATATGGGCGAAGGGGTGGAAAATACAATCAGTGGGCTTGTCAGTGTGGCGAAATCAGGTGCCGATTTAATCGAGCTTGATATTCAGCAAACGGCAGATGGGGAATTTGTAGTCTTTCATGATCGCACGCTGCGACGTTTAGCCGGAAAAAACAATAGCGTAGCAAATATGACACTTAGTGAGCTAACAGCAGTGACCGTCCATGCAAATGGTTTTAGCGACAAAATTACGTCACTCGATGATTATATTGAAATGGCCCAGTCACTAGATATCTCATTACTCATAGAACTAAAAATTCACGGCAAGGAAACAGAAGATGTCCTTGTACGACTTGTTGAAAAGCTTAGGATGCATAAAGTGCTTGATAGGTACTTTGTGCAGTCATCAAACTCCGAAATGATGACAATGCTGAAGAAGCTTGCTCCTAATTTACGAGTTGGTATTGTGTATGCACTTAATATTGGTACAATCGCTAATTTGAAGGTAGATTTCATTGCTCTTGAAGAATCATCGGTGAGTGATCGTTTAATAGAAGAACTGCAATTGTTAGATATCGATTTATTCGTTTGGACGTTAAATAAAGACCGAGTACTACAAGAATTTATCGAGAAAAATGTAACAGGTGTGATTACAGATCATCCGACAGTTGCACTAGAAATTCGGTCGGACCAGGGCGAAAATAAATACTTTCTTGAAAGGGTACTAAACCGATTGCATTTAAATCCCTGAAAATATTTTGGCAATTTTGTAACCTTTTTCATTTTGATTCGACTAATTCTTTGAAACACAACAAGGGAGAGATTTTGATGAAAATGAAAAAAGTTATTCCATTCGCAATGTCAGCATTATTAATCGGAAGCGTAGCAGTAACACCGACAGCTTTAGCTAACGGAGGAGAGGCAGTTGTGACAAGCAGCGGACAAGAAAACGAGGCACAAGTACAACCAATCTTTATAAAAATCACAGGTACGATTGAAAATGTAGAGGTACGTGACAACGCTACATACTACACAACTAAAGATGGTGAAAGCACAAATGTATTTGTCGTGAACAAGGACACGCTGATTTTCGATAATACAGGTAAAGAAGTAAAACTTGAAAAGGGCGACAAAGTAACGGCTTACAATTATGCAAACAAGCCGATGCTGATGATTTATCCACCACAATACAACCCAGAAGTAATTATTGTTGAAACAGAAGCTATAGGTAGTGTAGCTGTTGGCACTTTTGATGAAAACTTATTGAACGAAGAATATTCATTAAAATTGAATGTTAGTGAAGAAACGGATGTTTCAAGCACATCGGGTAAAGATGTAACAATTGCTGATTTACCTGGCCAAAACTTACTTGTTTTCTATACCATTACGACAATGAGCATTCCAGCACAAACACCACCTACAAAAGTAATTATCTTAGACAATGAAGAACAAGAAGCAGCTGAAGTAGTCCCTGCAGAAGAAGTATCCGAAGTAGAGGCAGAGGTAGATCCAGCGGAAGTGGCAGTACAAAAAATCATTGCCTCTGATTTCCACGAAGTTGAAGGCACAAAAATGGTACCTCTACGCTTAATCGCTGAAGAACTTGGCTATAAAGTAGAATCTACTGGTTATGGTGCAATCGTTTCAAAAGGTGCATTATCATATACAATTACACGTGGTCAAAAAGCGTATGGCTTCAACAAATCACTTCGTCAATTTGAAGTAGCACCAGCTTTACTTGAACCATCAAAAACATATGTACCAGTTACATTTGTAGAAGATTTATTAAACACTAAATAAATGATTGAACCTCTACGGCATAGTGCTGTGGAGGTTTTTTGTAGGTGTAAGTCCCGCTCAGGTGGTTGTAAGTCCCGCTCGGGTGGGTGTGATTCTCGCTCAGGGAGGTGTGAGTTCCGTTCGGAGAGGTGTGAGTTCCGCTCGGGGAGGTGTGATTCTCGCTCAGGTGTGTGTGAGTTTCGCTCAGGTGTATGTGATTCTCGCTCAGGTGGGTGTAAGTCCCGCTCGGGTGTGTGTGATTCTCGCTCAGGTAGGTGTGAGTTCCGCTCAGGAGGGTGTGGTCCTAGCTCGGGGAGGTGTGATTCTTGCTCAGATGTGTGTGAGTTTCGCTCAGGTGGGTGTAAGTCCCGCTCGGGTGTGTGTGATTCTCGCTCAGGTAGGTGTGAGTTCCGCTCGGGTAGGTGTAAGTCCCGCTCAGGTGTGTGATTCTCGCTCAGGTGTATGTGAGTTCCGCTCAGGTAGGGATGGTGCCGGCTCGGGTAGAGAAGAAGCCCGCTCAAGTAGATGTGAGTCCCCCGATAGTAATGAGTCCCCCGATAGTAATGAGTCCCAATCTATTCTGCAAAATAGTAATCTACGTTAGTCCATGAAGCTTCATTTAATATCCAAAAACCCAGCTAAGCGAGGAGGTGCTTAGTTGGGTTTTTTTACAGTCCATTTTATTTTGCGTTCGGATAAATCATAGTTGCAGGGTCTACGTATTCATCGAATTGTGCTTCTGTCAATAAACCACTGGCAATAGCAGCTTCTTTCAATGTTGTACCTTCTTTATGGGCTTGTTTTGCAATTTTCGCTGCATTTTCGTAGCCAATATAAGGGTTGAGAGCTGTTACTAGCATTAATGAATTTTGTAAGTTATGATCGAGCACTTCTTTGTTTGGCTCGATGCCGACTGCACAGTGATCATTGAATGATTTCATTGTATCGGCAAGTAGGCGTGTCGATTGCAAGAAATTATAAATAATTACTGGCTTAAAGACGTTTAACTCAAAGTTTCCTTGTGAAGCGGCAAAGGCAATTGTTGCGTCATTACCGACAACTTGTGTGACCACCATCGTCATGGCTTCACTTTGTGTTGGGTTTACTTTTCCTGGCATAATGGATGACCCTGGTTCATTTTCTGGAATGGTAATTTCGCCAATACCAGAACGTGGACCGCTTGCTAGCCAGCGTACATCGTTAGCAATTTTCATTAAGTCTGCTGCAAGTGCTTTTAATGCACCGTGTGCAACAACGGCTTCGTCATGGCTCGTTAAGGCATGGAATTTGTTTGCTGCTGATGTGAAATTTTTGTCAGTGATTTTGCTAATTTCAGCTGCTACGCGGTCACCAAATTCAGGGTGAGCGTTAATGCCTGTGCCGACAGCTGTTCCACCGATTGCGAGTTCCTTCATGAATTCTATGTTCAGTTGAATCATTCGTTCAGATTTTGCTAGCATTGCTGACCAGCCGCTAATTTCTTGCCCTAATGTCAGAGGCGTAGCATCTTGTAAATGCGTACGTCCAATTTTGATAATATCTTTAAAGTTCTCAGCCTTGTCGTCTAATGTTGTTTTTAGTAGACGAAGACGAGGAAGTAGGTAATCTTCTACTTTTAGGACTGCAGCAATATGTAGAGCTGTCGGGAAAGTATCGTTCGAGCTTTGCGATTTGTTGACATCATCATTGGGATGGATGCGATCAGCCTCGCCAGCATCCGTTAAAATTTGGTTGGCACGATGCGCAATCACTTCGTTCACATTCATATTAGTCTGAGTACCACTACCAGTTTGCCAAACGACAAGCGGGAATTGATCGTCCCATTGTCCATTTAAAATTTCATCTGCTGCTTGAACAATCGCATTGGTTTTCAAATCTGATAATTTGCCAAGCTTATTGTTTGCGATTGCTGCACTTTTCTTTAAAATCGCAATCGCCTGAATCAATTCGATTGGCATTTGTTCAGTACCGATACGGAAGTTTTCTTTACTGCGCTGTGTTTGAGCACCCCAAATTTTGTCTGCAGGTACTTTGATTTCACCCATAGTGTCTTTTTCAATACGATAATCCATTCCAAACAACTCCTTTGTGTATGTAAATCAATTTTGCCTTGGCGTAATTGAAGTCCGAATTTTGAATTGTGCTAGCACAATTCACTTTTCTTTAAAATCGCAATCGCCTGAATCAATTCGATTGGCATTTGTTCAGTACCGATACGGAAGTTTTCTTTACTGCGCTGTGTTTGAGCACCCCAAATTTTGTCTGCAGGTACTTTGATTTCACCCATAGTGTCTTTTTCAATACGATAATCCATTCCAAACAACTCCTTTGTGTATGTAAATCAATTTTGCCTTGGCGTAATTGAAGTCCGAATTTTGAATTGTGCTAGCACAAATAACCACTTTCAAAATCCGTGACATCCGCCGAGGCTTTAATTTTATTCAGTGGGCGTTTAAACGCGTACTGAATAAAATAAATAAACGGATATTCTTAGTCTGATGTAAGAATATCCGTTTGATGCATGCTTATTCAAAAAAGAGGGGGTATTTTGTATAAGCGTTTGGAGAAAAGAAATAATCTATTGATAATGATAATTGTTATCAATTAAAAAGTCAATGGATATCTAGTGGTAAAATTTAAATAATTGAGAATAGTTATCGAGTAATAGTTAGGAACAATTTCCAGGATGTTGCGTTTGTATACATGATAACAAAATGGGAGGTTTTTTATGCAAACTGATGTTAATTTATTTTTCGCATTTGGAGCGGGGCTGCTGAGCTTTATTTCACCATGTGTGTTACCTTTGTATCCAGCATTTCTTTCTTACATAACAGGTTTGACGATAGGCGAAATACAAGAGGAGCACATGGCAAAACGCAAAACAGCGGTGTTCCATACGTTAAGTTTCCTATTAGGGTTCTCGCTTATTTACATATTTTTAGGCTTCAGTGCCACAGTGCTAGGGGAGTTTTTCCTGAATTATGGTGAGTTATTTAGACAATTTGGTGCAATCTTCATGGTGCTATTTGGGTTTATGACGCTAGGAATTTGGAAACCAGAATTTTTAATGAAGGAACATAGAGTCAATATTCAAAATCGACCTGCTGGTTACGTTGGTTCAGTTGTTATAGGCTTTGCATTTGCAGCAGGTTGGACACCTTGTGCTGGTCCGATTTTGGGTGCAATTTTACTTATGGTGTCGCAAAATTCAGGAAATGGTATGGGGTATATGGCTGCTTATATTTTAGGCTTTAGTATTCCGTTTTTCACGTTATCCTTTTTCGTGTCAAAACTGGCAATTGTTAAAAAATATAGTCAAGCCTTCATGAAAGTTGGTGGGGTTATTATGATTGTGGTCGGGCTGCTGCTATTCTTCGATCAAATGACTATTTTTAATCGCTTACTAGCGCCGATTTTTGGTGACTTTATTGGTTTTTGATTTGTGCAACAGAACTGGTAATGTAAAAAAGACGTCTCAATAGTTCATGGGACGCCTTTATCTTATGAATGAATAGGATAGTATAGAACAGAAGAATTATCTTCTTTTCTTACCAATCTCTTTTGTTACTAATTTCTTCTTCGGCTCTTTTTCATAAATTACATGTACATGGTATTTGTTTTCATCCATCTGAATTACTTGTTCTACTTTTGCTTTACGGCCTTTGATTTTGATCAACTCATCGACAGCGGGTATGCGTACGACAAATTGATTTAATACCTCAGTTTTATTTTCATAAAAATGAATAACCATCATATTTTACGGTCTCCTTATTAATGAATTTTAATAAAGTAACAACTAGCATGAGTCAATTTATGTTGAGCACCTAAAATATAGAACATTTGAAATAAATGATTCACAGACATAAAATACAACGATTAACGGAAAATTTATGTAATGAATTAATTACACTATGTTTTAAAGAATCAATTATTCCCAACAGGTATTAATTTGTGATATTAAAAGAGGACTTCAGCAATTTTAGCGAAATCCTCTTTTTGAATTCTTTTATTAATCTTCTACATCTTGTGAGATGGCTAATGCGATGTCAGCACGCACTTCGCTAAGTTTTTTCTTTTCGCATTTGGATAGATAATACTCCAGAACTCAAATCCATTATAACGTTCTGTATAGTTTTCACCTTTGATGGAATTAACTGCAGCAATGGCAGCACTTGAAAGACTACTAAACTCTTGGCCTTGGAATATAATATGACCACTAGTTAGATCAATTTCTGCTTTTGTTATTGTGCTTCCGTAAGTAGACTCTAAATATTTCTCGTCCTCATTTAGACGACTGTAAATTTCATCCCAAGGTAGCTTAGATGTTCGAACACTAGAAGATGTTTTGACAATTCGTTTTTCAGGCGTCTCATTTTTCACCGCATCAAAGATTTCATACAAAACATCTTTATATTTATTATAAATGGTGATACATAATTCATCGTTTACTTTAGCCATTGGTTTGTTCACTCCTCTATATACCATTCGTAAGTTATGTATATATTGATCTAAAATGTTTTTATTCTCTATTGAAATTTTAGGATGGTTTAAGCAAGGTTCAATGACGAAATTATATAAACCTTGATAATCGACCTGAATAAACTTAGGACATTTTGGCTTTACCATAGCACCTGGAGACAAAAACACCTTTAAATCATACGTGTAAGTATCATCTGAGTTATTTAAAATTTTCGTATAGGTCTCTGTTTGATCTTTATTCTCACGTGAGAGTACTTTATTTTCTACAATAATTCGTACTATGTCGTTGGTTAAATATAAATCAAATCTAGCTTTTAACTTAGAGTTTGTTTCAGCATCAACGGCAGAAGCTGATACTTCTGTAGAGACCTCCATTTTTTCTAACTCAAGCGCATCAGACTCAATTAAATCAAAACCAAGTGTTGTTTTCGTATTTGAAACGTTCTCTTCACAAATGTAGTAGATAAAACGCTTTAGTGGGAAAGATCCTAAATTTAAAGACGAAGTAGGGGAAATCAGCCAGCTAATAAATGCACTATGCATTGTTTCACGGTGTCCAAAACCTAATAATTGAAATAAACTTTCTTTTTCAAAGGATTCCTGTAATAGTAAAAAACCGGGATCACTAATTAAATGATTTAGTTGGGATTTCAATTCTTTTGTGTTTGTAATCATTATTAAGCTCTCATTCTAGATTTAGTAAAATTTATTGTAAAAATTGTAATATTTTTTAGATAAAGATAGTCGGAAATGATAAAAATGTGGTGTTGTATTAATAATAAATGTCTTTACTATTTTTTTCTGAAGTGTAGATAAAATATTGATTCCTATACGGAGATTGATAGCGAAATCTCTATAAAAACGAAGGGTTCAAAACGACGCCAAGATGAATTAAAAGGATTACTGGGGATTGAGAATCTGACATGCGATTTCATGAAATTTTGCATACGCTTGGATTAACTCGAAAAATAAGCCTGTGGGCATTAAGGTTAGCGAGTAATCTGTTACAATGGGCTTACGAAGTACATTACAGATTTATTATTGTTCAATTCTTTGAGATATTTTTTGTTATACGATGCCATTTATCATTTGGCAAGTTGATTAGATGCAGTTTAATGCAAGTTATAATAAGTATTCCTTAAGATGAATTATCTAGATATGTAAAAAAAAAGAGGTATAAAACGCCGAAAAGGACAACTTAGAAAATGGATGAATTATTAAATTGGTTGCAACATGATTCTTGGATGACGAGAATCAGTAGCTTTTTGCTCATGGCAATGTTAGCATTTTTACCTGCAATTCCGATCCCCTTAGTAGCCGGGATTATTGCAGCCACCTATTCAGTACCGGTAGCGCTATTCATCAGCTTAGGCGGTACTATCTTTGGCTCGATCTGCATGTTTTATCTTTGTCGATATGGATTTCAAATGGTGGCGCTAAAACAAGTACAGAAATGGCAAAGGCTAGATGGATTTTTTCAATTACTTGAACGTAATGGCTTTTTGGCCGTCCTAATTGGTAGATTGGTTCCCATTATGCCTTCTGCGGCAATCAATGCCATTGCGGGCGTAACAAAGGTCCGCTTTAGTTCTTTTCTTCTTGCAACAGCACTCGGAAAGTTTCCCACAATGCTGGCTTTTACGCTAGCTGGCGCTCAATTTGGAAAGAACCAGCTATTAACTGGCACCATGATAGGGCTATATGTTTTAGTGATATTTCTTATTGGTTTGAAGATAAGAAATAAATGGGCAAGAGGATGATCAATCGTGATCATCCTCTTTTAATATTTCTATCCATGAATTTCAACCATTTTCTTTGTCGCCAACTACTCACGATATAAACAATAGAAGAAATCACAATTAGTCCACCTGAAACCTTTGATAGAACATGATACTGCAAATACATGCCGGAAAAAATACCGATAAATCCTAGGACGCTTAACAGTAAGGTGTGCTTCTTCTGATTTTCATAAATTGAGAAGTAAAACTCTCTTTGTTGTAGCGTTTCTTTTTGAGCTAATAATCGTTGGGGTGTTTCTATTAAATCTTGAACAGAGTGGAAAATTTTAAAGATGGGTAGAGCATTCATCCACTGTAAAATAAACTTCCAATTATTTGAGTTTCCTTGTTTGAGCCAGTCTGCAAATGCTGGTTTGATGATGTCTAGAATCTCATTATTTGGGTTAATGGTTAGTAGCATACCTTCAATTGTAATGAAGGAGCGCCCTAAAAATATAAATCGAGTAGGCACTTGGATGGGCAGTAATTTGAGCATGTCATTCATTTCTTTTTTAACTGCAAATAAATCCATCTCTTTCACCTGATTAAGATCTAGCGTTAATATCTCTTTAAGTAGATTTTCAATGATTTTGAGATTGGCTCCTGGCAGTAAGAAGCCTAAGTCTTTTAATGCCTCTGCGGCTTGGGCAAAATTTTTCAATAAGATGGCTTGAATCAAATGTTGGAAGTTGTTAGCATCTTTTCTTGAAATTTCCCCGACCATGCCAAAATCAAGGAGAACAATCGTGCCGTCTGATTTCACCAATACATTTCTGGCATGAGGATCAGCATGAAAAATGCCAGCTTCTAACCATTGCGGAAGAAAAATGCGGATTAAACGCTGCGCCAATTCCTCTCGATTGATTTGAGATGTTTCTAAAAAATCTATATCCGTAATCCTAACGCCATCGATCCATTCCATCACCAATACTTGAGAGGTGCTAATGTCGGGATAAATATTGGGTATAGTTAGCTGCTGATAGGATTCAAAACGGTCACGAAAATGATGAATGGTTTCCAATTCTTTTTTGAAATCTAATTCCTTTTCAATTACGTATTTTAATTCTTTGAATAGCATTTTAAAGTTGATAAATCCTTTAGGTACAGGTGCAAAGTGATGGGCAAACCAAATAATAATAGCTAATGAACGAAAATCAGTGCGCATAAGCGAAGGGATTGAAGGGCGTTGAACTTTAATGGCAACATTTGTTCCATCCTTTAATCGCCCCCGATAAACTTCCCCAATGGATGCTGAAGCCACAGCTTTTGTTTCAATTGAAAGAAGGACGTTTTCAATTGAATTTCCCCATTCATTTTCCAGTACATATTTAATTTCTTCCCAGGGGGAGGGTGGGACTTGATCCACTAAATCTTGTATTTGATCGACAAAACTGCTAGGAAGCAAATCTTTGCGAATGCTTATGAATTGCCCAACCTTAATTAACACTCCTTCTAACTCGAAAAGGGTCTGACGGAATTGGCGTCCAAGCTTTTCCCATAATACATCCCATTCCACAGCAGATTTTTTTCGAATACGATACCAATAGACTTGAAGAAACATAGAAAACGCAAAGGACAGTATCTTCCACATTCTAAACCAACTTTTCCGATTTTTCATATCGTTACCACCAGCTCCACATAGTAGAATATTTCCCTTTAATTATATACAATAAAAGGTAATGCGAGGTAATAACGAAGCGACCGCATTGAAAATTTTTACAGTTATATTAAACTAAGGTGAACCTTTTCATTATAGATACAGAAAAAAAGATTGGTGAAGGTGCAGCCACAGCTACAGTAAATGGTGACATGGGGGATAACGACTTCTAATAGATAAGATCTATTAATGTTTGTATTTTAAAGCCTAGGTGAAGGGGGAATCAGTAGATTTTGCGAATAACTAGTGTACTAAAAAGATTAATGTATGTATTTTTTTCTATTATGATAATCTATCTTCTTTATACTTCTATCTGGCTTAAGGAAAGTATGTATGGTTCTATTGGAAATCAGGTCCTTATGGGATCTTGTTTTTTGTTGATGAGTCTTAGTCATTTTAAAGACAAGAAATATGTATTAGCTTGGCTTACCGCTGGCATAGTAGTGGTTTATGGATTTAGTATTTTTTGGATTACCGCGGCTTAGCACCAATATATGTATCTAGGTGTTTGATGAATGATTGAGAAAGGGCATCTCTTTTGAGAGGTGTTTTTTTATTTTGTTCGAAAATAGAAAGTCTACTTGTTGTACGAGAAAAGAATACAAGTAGTAAATCATCCTTAGTATTGTGATTTATATTAAAAATGATTTTTGTAAGGATTATTTTTTATATTGAGATAATGTTATTAGAATTGTACTTGTTGTGGAATGTCTGTAAATTTAACACTTTTCTTGTTTCTACATACTTTAATTAAATTAAAACCCAATTATTTATAAAATTCGAATTATAAACTCAAATCATTGAATTCTAAAAACTATTATTATATAATGATATTGAAAAATGAAAGCACTTACATAAAAGATATACATATATTAGTTTCAGTACTATATCTCCTATGTAACTAATTCTTTTTCAACAAAAAACTGAATGGAGTGTATTTTTATGACAAACAAACAAAGTGCATTTTATATGCCATCAGTGAATTTATTTGGACAAGGATCGGTTAATGAGGTTGGAACTAGACTTGCGGGTCTGGGTGCTAAGAAAACATTATTAGTAACAGATGCGGGCTTACACGGTTTAGGGATTTCAGAAAAAATTGCGAGCATTATTCGTGAAGCTGGCGTAGAAGTTTCGATTTTCCCAAAAGCAGAACCGAACCCTACGGATAAAAATGTTGAAGAAGGACTTGAAGCTTACAAAGCTGAGAATTGCGATAGTATCGTTACTCTTGGTGGCGGTAGCTCACATGATGCTGGTAAAGGTATAGGTATTGTCGCAGCGAATGGTGGAAGAATCCATGATTATGAGGGTGTAGATGTATCTGAAAAACCAATGGTGCCTCTAATCGCAATCAATACAACGGCTGGTACAGGTAGTGAAGTAACAAAATTCACAATCATTACAGATACATCACGTAAAGTGAAAATGGCAATTGTTGATAAACATGTAACACCAGCATTATCAATCAATGACCCAGATTTAATGGTAGGTATGCCACCTGCTCTAACGGCTGCAACAGGTTTAGATGCACTGACTCATGCGATTGAAGCATATGTTTCAACAGCAGCAACACCAATTACAGATGCGCTTGCAATCCAAGCTATTAAAATCATTCCAAAATATTTACCAAAAGCAGTAGCGAATGGACAAGATATCGAAGCTCGTGAACAAATGGTATACGCACAATCATTAGCCGGTATGGCATTCAATAATGCTTCACTAGGGTATGTTCATGCGATTGCACACCAATTCGGTGGATTCTATAACTACCCACATGGCGTATGTAACGCAATTTTACTTCCGCACGTATGTAAGTTCAACTTGATCTCAAGAGAAGAACGTTTTGCTGACATCGCAGTGGCATTAGGTGAAAACGTAGACGGATTAAGCACTCGTGAAGCGGCTGAAAAGGGTATTGCGAAAATCGAACAAATGGCTAAAGATCTAGGCATTCCAAGTGGTTTCGCAGAGCTAGGCGCTAAAGAAGAAGATATCGAAACTTTAGCTACAAATGCGATAAAAGATGCTACTGCAGCAACGAACCCACGTAAACCTAAATTACAAGAGGTTATGGAAATTATCAAAAACGCTATGTAATTTATTTATAATTATCTAAGAGACTATTCGTTGCTCTTAATACATGCATATTTAGTAAACAAAGTGTTAGTTTAAGTAATTGCTAGGGTGACAGCATTAAATAAAATACGTTAATAATTCAACCTACGTTATGATATAAGAAACAAGAGGCTGTTCCAAGACTAGATTTTATCTTCTTTTGGGACAGCCTTATTTTTTAACTAAGTTGGTAATGTCTACGGTGAATGCAAGGAGTTTTCTAAGCTCACGCATGTAGTATAATCTTCAATATGTTTATTAACTGTACGGGGTGATCATTTGTCAAATGAATTACACTTAGATTTACGTATACAAAGAACGCGAAAATTAATACGAAATGCATTTATAGAACTACTAGAAGAAAAAGAGTTTCACAAAATTACGGTTCATGCGATTACACAAAGAGCTGGAATAAATCGTGTGACATTTTATTTGCATTACAAAGATAGCAATGATCTAGTTGATAGTTTGTTAAACGAATTTCTAGCGGATATAGAAAAAATATTGTCCGATAAATTTGATAAAACATATAAACCTGGTGATGAGCTATTATCTTTAACTTTGTTATTAGAGCATATCGCAGAAAATGCCCGAATTTATAAAGCATTGCTTGTGACAAAACATATCCCGTTTTTCACACCTAAATTAATGGATTTACTATACGCTTTAATAGTAAATAACTCAGAAAAGCAGGCTATCCAAAGCGCAGAAGATTACCTAGGAACAGGCACTCCCTCAGATATTGCCGCTTGGTATGGGACATCCGCGATGATTGGTACAATTTCTATGTGGTTAGGAAATGATATGCCATATACGCCAGAATTTTTAGCACAACAAATTATACAATTGAATCCTTTTAAACTGGTAACTAGTAATCATTCATGAATTTTAAACTACACTTCATGCGTATCTGTAGTTTAATTAACAATTTGTAGATTATTGTAGATTGCTTAGTAGAATAGAAGCTACTACCATTAGGATGATTACTTAATGAAGTGAGGAGTGTTGAATATGAAGGTTGGTATTTATCATGGTCAAAATCAAGTTGGGGTAGAAGAGCGTCCTATGCCGAAAGTAGGGCCAACAGATGCATTGATTCGCATTTTAACAGGTGGTATTTGTGGAACAGATATCAATATTGTGAAAGCTGGATCTGAAATGGGAATTCGCTTTGGCTCAGAGTTTGGACATGAGATGTTTGGTGAAATCGTCGAAGTTGGCTCTGATGTAAAGGAAAATCTAACAGTTGGCATGAGAGTAGGGGTAAATCCAATTACCGCAAAACGTGCTGGGCGTCGTTATTCTTTAGAGGTTGGAGCTTTTTCACAGTATGTCTTAATTGAAGACGCTACATTAAATACTAATTTATTTGCATTTGATGATTCTGTTTCAGCACAAGAAGCGGTATTAATGGAACCAATGAGCGTGGGCTTCCATGGTGCTTTCAGTGTAGGGCCAAAGCATGGTGAAAAAATCGTCGTGCTTGGTGCGGGGCCAATTGGTTTATCAGCTGCTGCAGGTTTAATTGGGGAAGGTATAAAAGACGTATGTGTTGTAGATATTGACGACTGGCGTTTAGCGAAAGCACAAGAGCTCGGCGCATTAACGGTCAATACGATGAAAGAAACATTAGTAGAAGGGTTAGCGAAACATTTTGGTGAAGTCAATGTCTACGGAATCAACGTCCCAGATGTCGATGCGTTTGTAGATGCAGCTGGCGCACCTGTATTATTTGAGCAGGTGATGAAAATTGTAAAGCCGAATGCACGTATTGCCATCATTGCTGTTTATAAAAATGAGGTACCCGTTAGCCTAAGCCAAGTGATGAGTAAAGAAGTGAAAATCATTGGGGCAAGTGGCTATACAAATGAAGATATTCTAAAAGTTATTGACCATATCAATCAAAAGAAAACAAATGTCTCTACAATGGTGACGCACACATATAAATTAGACGATATTCAAAAAGCATTTGATACAGCTATTGCAGCTAAAGAAACGATTAAAGTGATTGTGGATTTGACTGAGTAATAAAAGTCGATATTTAGTTGTTTTAGAGGAGAGTTTACATGGAGATGTTTCTTAATGTGGGCTTTTTAAGAAAAATAGAATTATAAAGGGTGTCTATCAAACACTAAAAAAGAGTCAAATCCAATCAAAGATTTGGCTCTTTTTGTGTAGTCGATAATTTTATTACAGTAATGTCTTGCTAACTGCTTGTTATTGTGGTTTTTATCAAACAACCCCATCATGAGGAATTTGCACCCAATAAATTGTCGGAATTTATCGTCATCAGTTTCTTCAGTTACCATATCTAAATTGATATTTTTAATTATTAATTAGCCATTAATATCGAAAAATAGGTGAAAAAGTAAAAAAATAATTTAAATGATGAAAAGGTCATTATATGTCCAACCTATTATGGTATAAATGAATTATAAAATATTAGAAAGTGGGAAATTTACATGCCATTACCATTAATTCCGTTAATCGTTGCAGGAGCAGCGGCAGCATCAGCAGCAGTAGCAGGTAAAAAAGGATATGATTCTTATCAAAATATGCAAGAAACAAAAGAGTTAGCTCAATCATTAGAATCAAAATATAAAAAAGCCTACAGAAATTTTGAAGCAGGCCGTGATGAAACTAATGAAGCTTTTGAAAAGTATGGTATTTTGAAATTAGATATTCTTGATGGTTCAATGAAGGATTTTGTAGATACTTTTAAGCAAATTAAAAATGTGAATTTCAAAGGTGAAGCAGTTACTGATAATTTTGTTTCAAGCAGTGACATTAATGAATTTGTACTTAACATTGAAAAGCAAGTTCTTAAAGCAGGACAAGTAATGACAGCCGGGGTTGCCTCATTAGCGGGTGGTGGATTAGCAGCTATGGGTGCGGTTGGTGCTACGACTACATTTGCGGCTGCATCGACTGGTACTGCAATCGCTTCGTTGAGTGGTATTGCTGCTCAAAATGCTACTTTAGCGTTTTTAGGCGGGGGAGCATTAAGTGCTGGTGGGCTTGGTATTGCGGGTGGAACATTGGTTTTAGGGGGAATTGCATTAGCTCCTGCATTAGCTATAGGAAGTTTAATTTTTGCATCCTCAACAGAGAAAA
Organism: Lysinibacillus sp. NPDC097287; assembly: GCF_044761695.1. Classification (NCBI taxonomy): domain Bacteria; kingdom Bacillati; phylum Bacillota; class Bacilli; order Caryophanales; family Bacillaceae; genus Lysinibacillus; species Lysinibacillus sp. NPDC097287. The sequence continues at coordinate 45,837 of NZ_JBIWCX010000004.1, read as the reverse complement.
AGTTAGAAGAAATGTATGCAAAAAAAGCCGAGGTAAATGCTGAGGTGGAAAAATTATACTCTGCAGCAAATGTAATGGCACAAATTAAAACTACAACAAGGAATATGCATAGCTTAGCAGATAGCACTAATAAATTATTCCTAGGAAATATTGAAAAGATGAAAGCTGTAATTCAACAAAGCGGAAAAGATTTCAGTTTTTATTCTACTGAAGCACAGACAATTATTCACAACAACTATAAATTAGCGATTATTATGCGTGATATTTTAAATACCACAATTTTAGATGAAAAAGGTAAATTAATGCCAAACCTTCAATCAGTAATCACAGCTGAAAAACGAAAAATTTCAGCTATTAAAGGCTACTAATATGGTTGCGTTACGTCAATCTGATATTGATTTTATTGCAGGACAAGTTGCTAGCGAAACCGTTGAAAGACAAGGAAACGCATTAATAGAAACAGTTGCGGGCAGTGAACAATTGGTTAAAGTAGCTAAACAATATATAAACTGTGCGAGTGATAAGACGCAAGGCCGCATGTTTGAAATTATTGAATCTACTAAATTTAATGCGAATGCTGCCAAAGCGGGGAGTATGTTACGGGCTGTGACGACTGATCAACTGGGCATGCCGCATCACGAGGCAGACATCTTCATACGTAATAGAAGTGGCGATGTGTTACGAGAAGTTCAGGCTAAGTCTGGTAATAGCCCAGCAGCTTTAGCTAGCTATATTAAGGATAAGAAATATGAAGGTATGGATCGCTTAGTAAACACAGAACATAAGGACCGTGTTAGTGAATTGATGGATAGCCGTATTGACAAACAAGGTGTTTATGCTGAGGATTACCGTGATGCACAAAAGCATTTGAAAGGTCAATTAGAGCATGATGGAATTAAAAGTGGCGGCACAGATTACGATGAAGCTAAACGGGCTGCTGAAAATCCAGAAGCCTTTGCTTCTCAAATGAACCGTGCTGAGTTCATTTCTGGAGCTAAAAATGCAATGTTAGGTGGAGCATTAGCGGGAGCTTTCGTAGGTGGCGCTATCAATACAGCTCAAGGTCTATATAAAGGTGAATTTTGTGTTAAAGAAACTGGAAAAGTTGCAGCAAATAGTGCAGCACGTGGAGCTGTTGTAAGTGGTGTATCCTATGGTTTAAAGTATTTAGGTAAAAATAATGTTTTAATGTCGGGAAATGTAGTCACTTCTCTTGCTAGTTCGGCAGTGAATATGACTGAACTTACTTATAAATTTTTAACAAAAAAAATTACGACTGAAGAATATGTTGAAGGTCTTGGAAGCAATGCTGTAAGTTGTTTTTCAGGTATTATTATGACTGCTGCCGGAGCCGCCTTATTTGGACCAATTGGGGCTGCTGTAGCAGGTACAGCGGCATTAATTGGCATGAAGCAACTATATAAAGTATTCATCACTGCTCGTGAGGATCTAAAATTAGCCAAAGAGGCACGTATGCAAGCCGAGGCTTTATCTGAAATGATTATTCAACAAGTTAAAGAAGAAGAAGCTTTGCTAATTGCCTATTATAAAGAATATGAGGCAACTTTCGTTGAATTAAAAAAACTAGTTGATTTAGCAATATTAGATGACAGTTTAATTGAGAAAGCTATCCTTTCTCTAGCAGATGGTTTAAAGGTGAAATTTAAGTATGAGACACTGGGTGAATTTGAATCATTTATGTTAAGTGATGAAGTGTTAGAATTATGAGTGTCTTTCCATGCACATCTTGTGGAGCTTGTTGTTCATCTATTGAAGGAATAGACTTCTTAGCGGATTATAATAACAACGGAAAATGTGATATGTTGAAAAATGATCGATGTACAATCTATGAATCTAGACCATTGCTGTGTAGAATCGATGAAGCCTACGATCAATTATTTTCAGATTTCATGACTAAAGAAGAGTTTTATTTTGAGAATGCAAGAGCCTGTAATCAGCTGCAAGAAAAATTAAATATTGATGAAAAGTATAGGGTGCATCTTTAATGTTTTGAAGCAGCGAAGTGCACGGATTACACTTTTATTTGCTTATATTAAATAGTTTTTACGAAGTACTATTAAATTTGCTCGTCTAATTACGACACTCTAAAAATATCATTTATTAAAAACTATATATGCTCTCTTCACTATGTGAAATATTTTAGAGGAGTAGCCTTCTCCTATATAAACCGTTATTTATCCATTTGGATAGATGGCGGTTTTATTGCTTTTAAGCGATATAAGCGCAACTATGAAAGGAGGTAGGAAGTAGATGAATAAATTGTTTAAACTATTCTTATCAGCGCTAAAGAGATATCTTTAATGTCACAACTAACCATTACGAACGATTACTAATCTCATTTTTTTACAAACAGTTAAAATTTCGAATTATATATTTTACTGTTTGTCCAAAATATATGATTCCTTTTACGAATATTATAAATTAATAGCAAAAGTAGAAGTTTGAGGAGGGATCAAAGGATGTTAGAAACATTTCAGTTTAATTTGTCAACTAGAATTGAATTTGGAAACGGTCAAGTAAATAAATTAGGAACTTATGTCAGAGAACTGAATGGAAGTAAAGTGATGCTATTAACGGATAAAGGGATCAAATCAACAGGTATTGTCGACAAAGTTACTGATCTTTTAGAACAAAATGATATTCAATATATTATTTATGATCATATTAAACCTAATCCAAGAGACAAAGACTGTAATGAAGCCTATCTTCTAGCAAAAAAAGAGAATGTTGATCTACTGATTGGTCTTGGAGGAGGTAGTTCAATGGATACTGCAAAAGCTGTTGGTGTCCTACTGACTCATGGGGGCGAAATCAAAGAATGGTACGGACTGAATGCGTTAAAACATAAAATTACTCCATTAATTTGTATTCCTACTACTGCGGGTACTGGAAGTGAAATCACTTTCTTTTCAGTCATCACTGATACATCTACTAAATTGAAAATGAACATCCTTGATAATAAAGTTGCGCCGGAAATTGCTATTCTTGATCCAGAACTTACGTTAACATTACCTCCGTCCATCACGGCTTCTACAGGAATGGATGCACTCACACATGCTATCGAAGCTTATACTTGTAACCTTTCTGAACCGATTACGGATGCTTTAGCGCTTTATGCAATTGATCTTATTGTTAAAAACTTATCTGAAGCAGTAAGAAATGGAAGTAATATCGAGGCAAGACGAAACATGCTTGTTGGAAGTCTGATAGCTGGGATTGCTTTTGGAAATTCAGATGTAGGTGGAGTACACTGCATGGCAGAAGCTTTGGGTGGATTGTATGATACCCCACATGGCGTTGCTAATTCGATGCTTTTACCTTATGTATTTGAATATAATATTCCTTCCGATATTGAAAAACATGCAAATGTAGCGAAATTATTAGGGGTACTTGCTGAAGGAAAAACAAATGAAGAAATTGCTTATGAAGGCGTATTGAAATTAAAAGAACTTGCAAACGAATTAGACATTCCTAAAATGAGAGATTTAGAGAATATACATGTAAAAGATTTTGAGTATTTAGCAGAAGGGGCTACTCAAAATGTTTCTGCATCTAGTAATCCAAGAAAAGCAACGAAAGAAGATTATTATAATTTGTTTATGAGAGCTTATTATGAAAACTAAAGGGGTGAATATATGGAAGATTTAAAGTTAAAAAGATCACTCGGATTTTGGGCAGCTTACTCAGCTTCCGTTGGACTAGTTGTTTCCGGAACTGCTATGGTTGTTCTTGGAAATGGCTATGGAATCGGTGGACCTGCATTTAGTATCATCGCATTAATTTCATTGTTTATCATATTGAGTGTTGCGTTATCCTACTCAGAAATGGCAGCTATGATTCCAGGGGCTGGAATGGTGGGAGAATATACGCTACCCGCTTTAGGAAAACTGCCTGCAATTTTTGCGGTGTTAGCAGGTTATATTGTTCTTGTGGGAACAGATGGTGGAACGAACATGATCGTTGGAGGCCAATCATTCGAAACGCTTACTGGAGTACCGTGGTATATTGCTGTCATTGTTATTTTAATATTTTTAACAGTAATCAATTTATTAGGTGTTTCTGTCTTTGGTAAAGTCCAGTCCGTTCTGGCAATTAGTATGATGATTCTACTTGGAGTAGTTGGGCTATTGGGCTTATCAGGAATCGGGACGCAGGAACAATTATCAGTAGCCCCACCATTTTCGCCTATTTCATGGCAAGAACAGTTGGGAACGTTAGGGATAGCAATTTGGCTATATATCGGGATGGAATTTGTTGCGCCACTTGCAGAAGAAATAAAGAATCCTGGTAGAAATATTCCTCTGGCTATGCTATTTGGGTGTTTTACAATTTGGTTAGTTGACTTACTTTTCGGTTTAGGCGTAACGAAGTATATCGGCTTAGATGAATTAGCTCAATCGACAATTCCACATGTTGATGGTGCAGCAGCAATGTTGGGGGAAACGGGATTAATTTTAATGGGCATTGTATCGATTGTTGCTGCAATCACGACATGTGATACTTATCTTGCTGCTGTTCCTCGAATGCTATATGGACTTTCTAAAGAGGGACTGTTACCAAAGGCTTTTTCTTACCTTCATCCAAAAACAAGAACGACTTGGGTTGGGATTTTTGCAGTAATTGGCTTAACGCTAATCGTGTTAATTTATGCATTTATGAATAATGCTAATATTGATTTTGTGACAACAATGATTTCAGTCGCTTGTAGTACCTGGTTAATGTCTTACATTATTACACAAGTAGATGTTCTAGTTTTACGTAAGAAATATCCAAATGCACACCGTCCTTTTAAAACGCCATTATATCCACTTCCGCAAATTATTGGGATTACGGCATGTGTCTATATGATTTATACGTTGTACGTAGATTTAGCTGTATTAAAAATCTCAGTGATTGTAATTGCAATTATCCTCATTTTAAGTATTGCGTATCTAAAAGGAACGGGTCAAAAACTATTCCAACCGGTCCCACTTGAAAAAGTATTTGAAGGAATTCAGAAACGAAGTGAATTAGATACTGCCTATACAGCTGATCTTGAGCAATCATTGGACAATGAAGCAGGAGGTTAAACATGGGGATCTATTCTATTATCGACAATAGGGCTTGGAATTCATTAGGGATTGTTACCGATGAATTTAAAACATACACTGCAGTGACGCGAAAAGAGATTAATCGGATTGAACTAGATGTAGAGAATTTGGGCATTAAAAGTATGTATTCTTCTTACAAAGTAATGAATAAATGGATGGGAAGAATTTATCTTTTTAAATGGAGTTGTATGATTGAAGATTACGAAACGGCTAGTAATGTTACAATTAAATTGCAGTATACCGGAAAATTCTCGAGTACTAAAGAACCGAAATTTTCTTCTTCATCAAGTAATCCTTTAGTTACGCTATTAAATCAAGATCAAGAGCTAATTGAAATCTGTAGAGCTATTGATTTTGAAAAACTAGAACTAGTCTATTCTAAAAAAGATAATGCTTGGAACATCGAAATTTGGCCGAATTATGGTGATTTTATATGGATGCTAATTCCTCCTGTACGCTACTTCAGAAAACCGAATGTTGAAGAAATCGGTCAAACAATTCAATTAATTCAAAGAATCCGAGAGGTTTTAAATAAAGGGGACATTGCTCAATGAATGTGAAAAAAATGTATATCAATAATCAATGGCTTTTGAGTCATAGTGGTGAAACAAGAGAAATTATTAATCCAGCTACTGAGGAAGTAATTGCTATAGTTACTGAAGGGACAATTAGCGATACAAAAAATGCCATCGAAGCGGCTCATGAAGCTTTTTACACTAATGGGTGGGGAGAGTCACACGCAAGAGAACGGGCAGCATTATTATTTAAACTGGCAGACAAACTTGAAAGAGAAATTGAATCGTTTGGACAGCTAGAAACTTTAAATAATGGAAAACCATTAAGAGAATCAAGTTATGATGTTGAAGATGCTGTCGATCAATTTCGTTATTATGCAGGTTTAGCAACGAAACCTACTGGACAAGTATATGATGTGCCCGATAATATTCAAGCTTTTGTTGTCAAAGAACCTGTTGGTGTGGCAAGTCTCATTGTTCCATGGAACTACCCTTTAGTCATGGCTGTTCAAAAATTGGCTCCTGCTCTCGCTGCTGGCTGTACAGTTGTGATCAAACCAGCAGAACAGACGCCACTTAGTTTAATTAAGTTATTTGAATTGGTCAATGAAGTGGGGTTCCCACCAGGTGTAGTGAATTTAGTCCTTGGTGCAGGCGGAACAGTAGGTGCGGAGTTAGCTAGAAACCCACTAGTGGACAAAATTGCATTTACTGGAGGCACAGTAACGGGTAAAAAAATCATGAAAAGTGCTGCAGATACACTAAAAAATATCTCGCTAGAACTAGGTGGGAAATCACCAAATATTGTTTTTGAAGATGCCGATTTTGAAACAGCAGTTGACTATGCACTATATGCGATTTTTGCGAACCAAGGTCAAGTATGTTCAGCTGGTTCGAGATTATTAATTCAACAATCACTATACGAAAAATTCATTCCTGAATTAGTTAGAAGAGCGAACGCAATACAAGTAGGGGTGGGGACTGATCCGGAAACGGAAATGGGTCCACTCATTTCAAAACAACATATGGAAAAGGTTTTAGATTATATTGAAAAAGGAAAAGAAGAAGGCGCAGAACTAGTTTGCGGTGGTCATCAATTATTTAACAAAGGCTACTTTGTTGCCCCTACAATTTTCATCAATACGCATACTGATATGACCATTGTGAAAGAAGAAATTTTTGGACCTGTATTGGTCGTTCAAACTTTTGAGAATGAGGAAGAAGCAATTAAATTAGCAAATGCTTCGGACTTCGGACTTGCAGGAGCTGTATTTACATCTGATGGAGCGAAAGCCCAAAGAGTGATTCGTAAATTAAGAGCAGGAATTACCTGGGTGAACACCTATCATCCAACGTTTAACGAAGCACCATGGGGAGGCTACAAACAAAGCGGCATCGGTAGAGAACTAGGCACATTCGGATTAGAAGCCTTCCAGGAGGTAAAACAGGTAAATATTAATCTAGATGTTCAGCCTAGTGGATGGTTTAAGAATAAATAGATTTTATAGTAGTTTGATTAGAGAACGGAAAAACAAAACGGGGCTGTCCTAAAAGAAAAAAGTATGCAGAGTGTAGCTGTTTTTCTGATATACAGGTAAAAATCCGCGTAGACTCCTGCGGGAACATCATTTGCGACGAAAGCGTGAGTGAAACGTAGCGGCAGGAGCACGCACGAGACGTAAGACGCAACAAACCGCGCGTAGCGAGGGTTGCGACTTACGCTGTGCCCGCGGAAAGCGAAGCGGATTTTTGCCATATAGAAAGCTAGTTGTTCTGCTTAAAGGACATCCCCGTTTTGCTTGGAGAGGGTATTATAGCTTAAAGCATCTCATTTGCAAGAAGGCGATAACTGTTCAGGCGGTCTTCGATTGAAAATTGATTGCAATTGAGCATAGCTTCATCAAATCCAAACTGCTCCTTCTCAAGGTAAAGTTGTTCTGAGACATCTTTTGCTGTCCCAATGAGCATCAGGTGACGGTTATTTTGTAAAAAGATTTTATCCATTTCCGACAACGGATAGTCTTTTGCTTCTTCTGGTGAAATGCCTTGCATAATACGCCCGCGCATTAAATTTAGACGGGAGATTTGAATTGGAAGTGCTAAATATTCAGCTTCCTCACGCGTGTCTGCAATAGTCGCTGCGTACGTGACGATAATTTTTGGCTTTTCCATAAAATAAGAAGGCTGGAATGCCGCTTTATAGGCATCGAAAATTTCCTTTGATGCCTGTCCGTTAAAGAACTGCGCAAACGAGTAACCGACACCTGCCTGACCTGCCTGACGCGCACTTTGACCACTTGAACCGAGCAACCAAGCCTCAGGTAGCTGTACTTTGGTAGGTGATGCAATAACCGCATCATAAACGGGTTCACCTGTTTGTTGTTCATTCATTAAACGCAAAATAATTTCTAATTTATCGTACTGCTCCGTTACTTCCGGGCGACGACCACTAGCGAGCGCATTCATGGCAGGCCCGTCTCCACCAGGCGCTCGACCTGCGCCAAAATCAATCCGACCAGGGGCAAGAGCAGCCAATGTTTTAAACACTTCTGCAATTTTGTAAGGTGAGTAATGCATCATCATGATACCACCTGTGCCAACGCGGATTCTATCTGTTTTGGCGGCTAAATAGGCCGCCGTTACTTCTGGTGCAGAACTGGCAAGGGAAGTGGTATTGTGATGCTCGGCTAACCACAATCGTTCATAGCCTAGTTTGTCTCCTAACTGTGCCAGTCGAACACTTTTATGTAACGCTTCCGTGGACGTACTGCCCTTGGAAACAGGTACTTGATCTAATATACTTAATTTCATGAATATCCCTCCGGAAGTGTAATCTAAATAAGCGTAACGAAATTGCGGGCGAAAGTAAAAATATTGAACTTATTATTAATAGTTTCGATAAAGAAGGATGTCTTAAAAGTAATGAATTCTAGAGAAATTCAGAGGGAAGAAGATTATAAAAGATATATTCATCAAAAATTTACATTAAATATATCATTCCTGCGCTTTATTAAATTAAAAACGGGGCTGTCATCAAAAGTCATTCATTATGACTTTTGGGACAGCCCCTTTTTGTGATAGTAATTAGTTTAAACGACCATAACCTGTGAAGTGATCTTCCCAATAGGCTCCGTCAATTTTACTAATTTGTACGTAATAACCACTTGCAGAAATCATTTGATTATTGCCAATATATATACCGACATGTGAAATGCCAGATTTATATGTATTACTAAAGAATACTAAGTCTCCAATTTGTGGTGTAGAAACAGGTGTAGATGCATTGTAGAAGCCTGCTGATGATAAACGAGGCGTTGAAATACCAGCTTTATTGTAAACATAAGTAATAAAACCTGAGCAGTCAAAGCCACTTGGTGATGCCCCACCGAAAACATATTTTACGCCTTTTAATTGTTTTGCAATTGAAGCAATAGTGTTCCCTACCGATGAAGTAGGGGAAGTTGGCTTTGATACTGATGGAGAATTTGATGAGCCACTAATAATTAATTTTTGACCAACTGAGATTTTTGTAGAAGATAAATTATTTAATTTCATGATGTTTTGATACGAAATGCCGTATTTACTACCAATTTTAGATAATGTATCGCCTGATTTGACTATATAAGTAGATGTATTACTTGATACAGCTGAATTTGATGGTGGATTTGTTGTAGAACCTTTAACTACTAGTTTCTGTCCAACATGGATTAGAGTTGAAGATAAATTATTCCACTCCATTAAAGTTTTATATGAAACACCATATTGACTACCAATTTTTGATAATGAATCCCCAGATTTTACTGTATATGACGTCGTAGAACTTGTAGTTTTAGTAGTAGATGTTTGATTTTCACCAATTATTAATTGTTGTCCAGGGAAAATTAAAGTAGAAGTTAAATTGTTTGAATCCATAATTGTTTTAGATGAAATGTTGAATTCTTTTCCTATTTTAGATAATGAATCGCCTGATTTTACTGTATATGTAGCTGCTGAAGCTTGTCCAACAGATGTTAATAAGACAGTTGTACCTACTGTTAACGCTGCTAGCTTTGATGACCATTTATTCATAATATTATATTCTCCTTAATGACTGTTACTTGCAGGTAATATAATATCATTTTAATATAACAATTTTGTATCATAAATATAACAAAAATGATAATTTTGTAATATTTAAAGATTTAGTTCGATAAGTAGCTAGAATTGATAAAAATAGAAGTAAAATGATAAAAAACAATTGTTGATGATTTTAAAAATGATAAATAATAAATTTTTTTATTATTTTTTTGATTCACGAGGCTTCTTTTTTCTGGAGTTTCACTATGCTCTAATAGATATTTTACATCATTAATAAAAATGAAGGAACATAGCCTAAAGCGTTATATAGGGATCACACTCGGCATAATTGACATGCATGGAGATAAAAAGAAATGACTCAATCAAATGATCTCTAAAACATGCAAACTATTCTCTTTAAAGTTCATGCAGGACAAGTATGATGATGCGAATTTCGTGCAAGAAGTAGTTTAGATTTGACGCTTATTCGTTTGCCACTTACTCAAGATAATCCAGTAAAAGAGAAACTCAAGGAATCCTTAACAGATATGCCTGGTTAAAGATCACTTTTGCAGACATCGCGACATTTCGCTACGATAAGTACAGGATTCACGTTTTATTAAAAAAGTAAATGAATTTCAACAGGCACATTTTATTTAGTTAGCTTGAACCTATATTTCTAAAGCAGTTAGGATGCTCTTCCCAGCAGAAAAGTGTCATTTTAAACGATTAAACTTATATTGTGTTATTTATTTTTTATTTAAAATTTTCTAAAAACTCCTTGATGTTCTTAAAACTGTGCTATATAATTGCGCTAAACCGGTTTAGTAATAAGTTTTTATAATAGGAGTGTTAATATTTGAAAGCGGTTACTATGTCAGATGTTGCTAAAAAAGCGAATGTTTCAAAGAGTACAGTTTCTCAGTATATCAATAAACGCTACGAATTTATGGGTGCCGACACAAAAGATAGAATTAGAGAAGCAATAGAAGAATTGAATTATAAGCCAAATGTCGTAGCAAGAAGTTTAAAGCAAAAAAAGACATCAACTGTTGGTGTGATAGTTGCGAATATTTTACATTCCTTTTCAACTCAGGTTATTAGAGCAATAGAAGATATCTGTAACAAATCGGATTTAAGTGTCATTGTCTGTAATGCGGACGATGATCCGAAAAAAGAACGTAATTACATTGAGATGCTTAGAGCAAAACAGGTAGATGGTTTAATCATTTTTCCGACTGCTGGAAATGCAGAGCTTTACAAAGAGATGGTCAACGAAAACTATCCGCTAGTTTTCGTTGACCGAATCATACAGGATTCAGGTGTTAGTACAATTTTGTTAGACAATGAAAAAGCATCTGAAATGTTAGTTGAGCATCTATACAAGAAAAACTACACAAGGTTAGCATTTATTACTTCTTCTTTAGAAATACAAATTACACCACGTATTGAGCGGCTTAACGGTTTTATTAAAGGGTTAGAAAAATATTCATTGCCCTTAATTGATGGTTTTTACGCTGGAGTCAGGATGGGGGATGTACAGGAAGTACTCGAAGTAATGTTTTCGCAACCAGAACGACCTGATGCACTGATTTGTGGAAATGATTTAACTTTATTGGAAACATTGAAATTTATCAATAAAAAAGGGTGGAGTATTCCAACTGATATTGCACTTGCTAGTATTGATGAGGTTCCATATTCTGAGATTTTTCAGCCGCCACTAACAATCGTTGCACAACCGGCTTTTGCAATAGGGACAAATGCAGCGAATTTGCTACTAGAAAAGATAGATGGAGTTGGTGAATCTCTTAAAGAAATCATGCTATATTCGCCCGAATTAATCGTGCGGAAATCGACATGAGAAATCTAAAAAGCAGAACGGAGGTAATATTTTGGATGTTATAACAATTGGAGATGCACTAATTACAATGAATCCCCAAACAAATGGCCCACTTCGTTTTGTCAATACATTTGAACGAAAAGTCGGGGGAGCCGAGTTGAATGTAGCGATAGGTTGTTCAAGGCTTGGGCTCAAGACTGGGTGGATTAGTCGATTGGGAAAAGATGAATTCGGGAGGTATATTACGAGTTATGCAAGTGGTGAAGGAATTGATATATCCCAAGTGGAGCTTGTGAAAGGTTTTCCGACATCTGTATATTTTAAGGAAATATTAAACGAGGAAAGAATTAATTCCTACTATTATCGTCACAACTCTCCTACAAATGTATTTAAAGTAGAGGATATTGATGAGGAATATGTTAGAAATTCAAAAGTGGTACATATAAGTGGCGTATTCCCTGCTATAAATGACACGAATAAGGATATAGTTCTTCAACTGGTGAAATTAGCTAAAAAGAATAATGTCGTAGTAACGTTTGATCCGAATATTCGGTTGAAACTTTGGTCCGCAGAAACAGCAAAGGCAGTTCTCCAATCATTTCTACCATTTGTAGATGTTTTAATAACAGGAGAAGAGGAAGCTGACCTACTTTTAGGGTCTGCGAATATGGAGGAACTTATAAAACTTGGAAAGCATTACGGCATAACGCATATTGTTCTAAAACGTGGTGAAAAAGGTGCAATCGGTTATAAAGGGGGTGAAATAATTGACGCATCTCCAGTTATTTCTACAAAGATAGTTGATACGATTGGAGCTGGAGATGGTTTCGCAGCCGGCTATATATATAGTTTGATAAATGATTGGTCACTTGAAAAATCATTGCGCTTTGCAAACGCAGTCGCTTGTTATGTAATTGGAGTTCCTGGAGATAATGAGGGATTACCTTTTTTAGAAGATATGGAAGTAATTTTAGGAGAAAAAGAACAAATATCACGGTAATCGTGGTTTCGTATTAGATAAAGGAGGAAAAGTATGCTTCCAAAACATGATGTTTTACAACAACTGATAGATGAGAAAATCGTTGCGGTTATTAGAGGTGGCACTGCTGAGGAAGCAGTGCAAGTTGCAAAGTCTGCAATTCGAGGCGGAATCCGGGCGATAGAACTTACTTATACAACACCAGAAGTCGGTCAAGTGTTAAACCAATTGGCTGATGAAGAGGTAATTGTAGGAGCAGGTACTGTATTGGATTCAGAAACAGCTCGTCATGCCATTTTACATGGAGCAAAGTTTATCGTAAGTCCTAACTTTCAAAAGTCTATTGCAGCTTTATGTAATAGATACGCAGTTCCATATTTGCCGGGCTGCATGACAATATCTGAGATGGTGAAAGCAATGGAATCTGGTTGTGACATCATTAAGCTATTCCCAGCAAATCAATTTGAACCAAGCTTTATTTCCTCGGTTCAAGGACCGCTTCCGTATGTTCGTATTATGCCTACAGGCGGTATTAGTTTAAAAAATATTAATGAGTGGCTTGATGCAGGCGCAGTAGCTGTAGGAATTGGAAGTGATTTAACGAAAGCTTATCGAGCAGGTGGAGAGCTAGCGGTTAAACAACTGGCAGCCGAATATGTCACGATTATAAAAAAGGAAGATAATTGACGATGAATATAACTTTTCGATGGTATGGAAGAGAAAATGACACGGTCACTTTAGAACAAATAAAACAAATTCCAGGTACGAAGGGGATTGTCTGGGCTTTGCACGACAAACCAGTTGGAGAAGTATGGAGCACAGAAGAAATTGAATCAGAGGTAAGCTACATCCAGTCATATGGATTTCATGCTGAGGTTGTAGAAAGTGTCAATGTTCATGAATCTATCAAGCTTGGATTGCCTGAACGAGAACAGTTAATTGAAAACTATAAACAAACAATTCGTAACCTGGCGAAATCAGGCGTTAAAGTAATATGCTATAATTTTATGCCGATTTTTGACTGGACTCGCACGGACTTATATCATCCGTTACCTGATGGTTCGACAGCCTTATTTTTTGAAAAAGCAAAGGTAGAGTCATTAGATCCTGCAGAGCTAGTGAAAACAGTCGCTGAAGCGTCAGATTTGACGTTACCTGGCTGGGAACCGGAAAAGATGGCTAGAATCGAAGAATTATTTGAGGCGTATAAAGATATTGATGAGGAAGATCTATGGGAAAATCTATCTTATTTCTTAAATGCTATATTGCCGATCGCAGAAGAGTGTGGAGTGGCTATGGCTATACATCCGGATGATCCACCTTATTCTATTTTTGGCTTACCACGAATTATGACAGGTGAAGAAAGTTTAAAACGACTGTTAGAAATATCTTCTTCCCCATCAAATAGACTTACATTTTGCACGGGTTCATTAGGTGCAAGCCCATCGAATGACATGGTTTACTTGGCTGGAAAGTATGCACAGTATTCACCGTTTGCGCATATTCGCAATGTAAAGATATTTGAAAATGGAGATTTCATCGAGACATCACATTACACATCTGATGGCTCAATCGATGTGACGAATGTTGTGAGAAAGCTATCAGAAATTAATTACACAGGCTATGTAAGACCGGATCATGGTCGCCATTTATGGAATGAAGTGTGCCGTCCTGGTTATGGCTTGTACGATCGAGCACTAGGTATCATGTATTTACTAGGTTCTTGGGATGCATTCCAGGCACAAAAATAATAGGAGCATCATTGTTGCTGTTTTATGGAAATCTCTTAAAAAGCCAATCATATGAAATGCTAAGAGATTACATACAGTAATAAGTAGTTTGTTTGACGTCCAAACAAACTAAAAGCGCGGTGCATAAAAAGGAAGGAATGTTGTTTTCAGATGAAAACTTTTATTACAGATGATTTCTTATTATATAACGATACGGCAAAGGAACTTTATCATAATACTGCCAAGCATTTACCGATAATCGATTATCATAATCATTTGAACCAAGTAGAAATTTTACAGGACAAACAGTATCATAATTTGTCCGAGATATGGCTTGCAGGAGACCATTATAAATGGAGAGCAATGCGAGCAAATGGAATTGATGAAGCATATGTGACAGGTGAGAAAGACGATTATGAAAAGTTTTTGGCGTGGGCTAGAACCGTGCCAAATACATTTGGAAACCCTTTATACCATTGGACACATCTGGAGCTAGTACGATATTTTGATATTGATGAAATATTAAATGAAAATTCGGCACCAGCTATTTGGGAAGAAGCGAAGAAAAAGTTAGCTACACCTCAACTTTCAGTTAGATCTCTCTTAAAAAAAGAGAAGGTTGAATTTGTAGGGACAACAGATGACCCAACAGATGATTTGGGAAGCCATATTGCTTTGAAGAACGATTCTTTTGGAACAACTGTGTCTCCATCTTTCCGCCCAGATAAAGCATTAAGTATTGAGATGGATGAATTTCTGCCATGGGTCAAGAAGTTGGAACAGGCGACAAATTATACAATTGAGGACTATGAATCTTTCTTATCAGCACTAGCTAACCGAGTTGATTATTTTGATGAAAATGGCTGCCGAAGTTCTGACCATGGTATTAGTGTAATGTTCTTTGAAAAAGGAACACAGGCGGAAGTAGCAGCAATTTTCAAGAAGAGATTCCAAGGTGAAGAGCTGTCGTTAAAAGAAATCGATCAATTTAAAACATATACATTACTTACTTTAGGTGAACTATATTCCATTAAAGGTTGGGTTATGCAACTGCATTTAGGTGCACAACGCAATAACAATACAAGAATGTTTAAATTATTAGGTCCAGATAGCGGTTTTGACTCTATTGGGGATCACTTAATCGCTGACAAGTTGGCGAGATTATTGGATTCTTTAGAAGAAAGAAATCATCTTCCTAAAACTGTGTTGTACAGCTTGAATAGTAAAGATTATCATGTGCTCGCAGCAATGGCAGGGAATTACCAATCATCTGGAATCCCTGGTAAGGTCCAGTTTGGAACTGCATGGTGGTTTAATGACACAATAGATGGCATGGAAGATCAAATGAAAATTCTAGCTAATACAGGATTGATTAGCAATTTTATAGGAATGCTAACGGACTCGAGAAGCTTCCTTTCAATCGCACGACATGAATATTTTAGAAGAATCTTATGTAACTTGCTTGGAACATGGGTTCAACAAGGGAAAGTTCCAAAGGATATGGCGTTACTAGAGAAATACGTGCGCAATATTTGCTATGAAAATGCGAAGTCTTATTTTGCGTTATAACAACTTAAAGGTTTAAAAAATCTCCAAAACAAAACGCCCCCTTTGAAATTCAGAACAAGGGGGTGTTTAAGTAGATGTGAAAGGTAAATCATCTTATTTTCTAAAATTCAACTTTCAATAAAAAATCAATATATTAGCTCGGGTACTTCTAAAAAGCGCTGAATTGCTAATGCACATGCGCCCATGACACATGCTCTAGAACCAAGCTCAGATATAGTTAATTCGTGATAATTACTCATAGAAGATGTTAGATTGCTTTGTATTTTTTTTATGGCATTTGGATACAGACGTAACAGTTCACTGTTTAAAACTAAGGATTCAGGGTTGTATAAGTTAATAATATTATTCAAACCAATAGAGAGATATTTTATAAATTGATCCATATGCTCATCAATAATTGGATTTTGTTCTACTATAATTGTTTGAACGTCCTTATGCGTTAAATTTGGATTATTTAATTGCTTTGATAGTTGAGAAACGAGTGTTGGCTCAGAAGCGTAAAGCTCCCAGCAACCAAGATTACCACATCTACAACGCTCTCCATCAGGAACAATTATCATATGTCCCATCTCTCCTGCATAGCCGTGGTAACCTTTGTGGAGTTCACCTTCAATCATGATACCAGCACCAATACCTGATGTTAAAAGAATAGTCAATAAATTATCACTGTGATGATAGTGATAGACTCGTTCAGCGTAGGATGAAAGGTTTGCATTGTTTTCAATGTATATATCGATGTTTTCAAGTTCTTTTTCCAAATCTAATTTCAAGTTTTTACGATGCCAATTGTATTTAGGGACAAAAAGAATGCTTTCGTCTTTATTGACAGTTCCATGTATACCAACTACCGCACTAATCATGCCAAAATGGCAATTTGAATACTTTTTATCGTATTCTTTTATGTGATCAATCAGTAACTGAACAATTTCATCATAATCATCGGTTTGAGGATGTAGAGTATCACTTTGAACTTTTCTACCAGTCAAATCACATATAGTAAATTGAATTTGTTGATGGTCAACATCAATACCTAATACATAACCAGCTTTTCCATTAATGGCAAGCATTATAGGCCTTCTGCCGATAGAAAAATGCTCTTGCTGTGTTTCATAAATTAAATTCTCTTCCAACAAATCTGCTACTTGAACAGAAATAGTTGCTTTGTTTAAGCCAATTGCTTTAGATAAATCCGCTCGTGAAATCATGCCATGTTCTATGATGTGTTTTAAGATTAAACCTCTATTTAACTTTCTAATATAACTAGCATCACCTGTATGTATGTTCATCTATTTTCCTCCTGGAGCGTTATACGAGTATTTTATTTGTTGATTAATCAATCAAACGAAGAAGTGCAAGAAAAAATAATTTTAATTATCCAGAAATATCTGTCAATACCGCGATGTAACTACATTATAACAAAATAAGTAATAATTAGAGAGTAGATGTAAATTATTTAATTATTTTCCGGAATTAAGAACTGTGGTACTTTTAAAATGTAAAAATTATCTAAGAGTGTTTTTATTAAAGCACTTCCAGATAAGTTTTTAGAAAAAACAAACATTTTAAGATAATGATTTTAATTATTCAGTATTATATGATAATTACAATTCCTCTGGAAGGAAAGATCAATTTGAATGAGTATTTAAGTGTATTTTATCGCGTATCGGAAAGATGGCCACAGATGGACTATCATTCACATCAAGAATATGAAATTTATTTTTTTCACTCAGGATCTTGTAGGTACTTGATTCACAATCAAATTTACGATTTAGAGCCTGGTGATATTTTATTGATGGATGGTATGGCTCTTCATAAAGCTAATATTCCTAATAATTGTGAATATGTTCGCAGTGTCCTACATTTTTCACCACATTGGATTAAAGGTGTATTGAATGAATTGGGAGGAATGTATCTATTAAATGTTTTTGATACATTGCATCATTGTCTAATTCGAACAAAAGAAAACGATGAATCTAAGGGATTAGAAAAATTATTTCTTCAATTGGAAGAGGTTAGTCGTTCGCAGTATTTAGGAAACAAGCATGCAGAAACAGAACAGAAAATATTACTACTTCAAATACTTGTTATC
This sequence comes from Lysinibacillus sp. NPDC097287, assembly GCF_044761695.1. Classification (NCBI taxonomy): domain Bacteria; kingdom Bacillati; phylum Bacillota; class Bacilli; order Caryophanales; family Bacillaceae; genus Lysinibacillus; species Lysinibacillus sp. NPDC097287. Next base: position 27,948 of record NZ_JBIWCX010000004.1, on the reverse strand, counting down.
GTAAATCGACTTGGTCAACTAGATTCGATTCAACCACCCAGTAATAAGGTTGAAAAAACGTACCATGCTGAAAAAATAGCAACTTATATCCAGAAGAACTATATGTCTAAATTGACAATAGATTCGATAGCTAAAACGCTTAGTTTAAGTAAATCCTACGTTTCTCATGTATTTAAAGAAATGACTGGATTTACTGTAATGGAGTATGTAATGGGTTGTCGCTTAACGCAAGTAAAATATTTACTTGAAATGGAGCCGGATAAATCATTAAAAGATATTGCTTTTGAATGTGGTTTTGAAAGCGTTTCCCATTTTAGTAGATATTTTAAAGAAAAAGTAGGTGTTACAGCGAAGGAGTTTCGTCAAAAGCGCCTAAAATTATATAGCGAGGAGAATGGATGATGAAAAAAGTAAGATTAGGGATTATTGGTTTAGGTGCACAAGGTGGAGCATATGCAAGCTTTATCACAGAAGGAAAAGTAAATAACATGGTGATTGGAGCAATTTGTGACATTGATCCAGCAAAAAAAGCAATGGCTCAAGAAAAATATCCTGATGTTCCTTTCTATGATGATTATATCGATATGCTAGAAAGTGGAGATGTGGATGGCATAGTTACTTGTGTACCTCACTATTTGCACCCGGAAATGGGTATTGAGGCATTAAAACGAGACGTTCATGCTTTATTAGAAAAACCTGCAGGTGTTTATACAAAACAGGTGAAAGAACTAAATGATTTTGCGGCAACTAAACCAGAACTAACTTTTGGGATCATGTTCAATCAACGAACGAACGAACTTTACCGAAAAGTGAAGGAAATTATTGATAATGGTGAAATTGGAGCTATTCGCCGTACAAACTGGATTATTACTACTTGGTGGAGACCTCAAGGATACTATGATCAAAGTGCATGGAGAGCAACTTGGGAGGGTGAAGGTGGTGGAGTCCTTGTAAACCAAGCACCACATCAACTAGATCTGTTGCAATGGATTTGTGGAATGCCTAAAAAAGTTTATTCAAATGTGAAATATGGCTATCAAAGAAATATCGCTGTAGAGGATGAAGTTACTACATTGCTTGATTATGGAAACGGAGCAACAGGTGTTTTCATTACATGTACACACGACATTATTGGAACAGACCGCTTCGAAATTTTAGGCGACAAAGGGAAAATTGTTGTGGATGATAGCAAGAAGGTAACGATTAAGCGATTACACAAAGCGGAATCTGAGATGAGCGATTCAATGAGTATGCAAGATGTTATGCGTATTTTCATGGGTGGCGGTGCAGCTGACATTTTAAGTGAAGAAGTAATTGAATTTGAAAGTGTTTGGGGCGGGCAGCATTCTGCAGTGCTAGAAAACTTTGCAGCGAACATTTTAGACGGAACACCTTTATTGGCTCCAGGAAGTGATGGTATTCATGGTGTTGCATTGGCTAACGCGATTCATCTATCAAGCTGGTTAGGCAAAGAAGTGGAGCTTCCTATAGACGAAGATCTTTATTTTGCCGAGTTAAATAAAAAAATAGAAGAAGAAAAAAGTAGTGCAATTCTAATCAAATAATAAATAAAACTAACTCACTTCCAATTTGATAGTGAGTTAGTTTTATAAAAGGAGTAGGCTTATGCTTAAGATTGCCGTAATTGGACTTGGGGATATTTCGAAGATTCATATACCTGCTATACAAGCTAACGAGGGTGCAGAGTTGGTAGCTGTATGTGACATTGAAGAGTCATTAAAAGATAGTGTAGCAAATGTTAACTTTTATACTAATTATCTAGAGATGTTAGAAAAAGAAACATTGGATTGTGTTCATATTTGTTTACCTCATCATCTTCATTATCCTGCTACTAAGGCTTGTGTAGAAAAGGGTGTCCATGTATTTCAAGAAAAGCCATTAGCACGAAATGCAGAAGAGGGTCTAGCTTTAGTTAAATTGGAGGAAGAAAACAAAAAGATTAAAATAGGGGTTTCTTTCCAGAATCGAGTGAATGAGACAGTGGAAAGACTTCGTGAAATCATTGATAGCGGAGATTATGGGAAAGTAACAGGCATTAAAGGGCTTGTCACTTGGCATAGACCAAAAGCTTATTATGATGTGAAACCATGGAGAGGTAAAATGGAATACGCTGGTGGTGGTGTAATGATCAATCAATCCATACACACCTTGGATTTAATGCAGCTTATTGGTGGAGAAATTAGTACAATTAGGGGTTCTATAGATAACTTAGTTGATCATGGTTATGAGGTAGAAGATACAGCTTCAGCAAGTATTCAATTTGCCAATGGTGCTACAGGCTTGTTCTTTGCAACGAATGCAAATGCAATAAATTCAAGTGTAGAATTCCAAGTTGTTTTAGAAAAAGGTAAATTTACGATTAAAGATAGTATTTTAACGTCTGCTGATGAAAGTGGAAAAAAGGTAGAGTTAATGGAAGATATGAAACTACCTGGATCGAAGTTCTACTACGGGGCAAGCCACGCAAAGTTGATCAATCAATTTTATACATGCATCGAAAAAGATTTACAGGATTATATCCATGTAAAAGATGCACAAGTATCGATGGAAATGATACATGCAATATGCAGATCTTCAGAAACAAAAAAAGAGGTTATATGGGGGTATAGCAATGAACAAAGGTAAAATTGGCGTACAGATGATGATGCTTAAAAATAAGGTAGAAGAACTTGGTGCATACGAAACGATGAGACAGCTACGTGAACTAGGATTTGGTGCTGTCGAAGTATCACAAATTCCAATGACAGAAGAAAACGTATCTGAATTAAAGCGGGCAAGTGAAGATTTTGAAATAGAAATTGCTGCAATTTCTGCTGGTTTAGAACCAATGTTACCAGGTGCACCTGGTGAAACGTTAAGCAATGATTTTGATAAAATTGTAAGTGATTGTAAGACACTGAATTGTAAATTTATACGTATTGGAATGCTTCCATTTACAGTAATAGGCGATAAAGATAGAATTCTAGATTTTACTACAAGAGCAGAAGCAATGGCAGAACGTCTTGCTGAACATGATATAGAACTATACTATCATACGCACCATATTGAATTTCAAAAGTATGATGGAGAATTTTTATTAGATATGATTAAAAATAATACTTCCAAACTTGGTTTTGAATTAGATGTGCATTGGATTCAAAGAGCAGGAGTAAACCCTGTGGAGTTTATTAAACAATATACAGGTCGTATATCACTATTACATTTAAAGGATTATCGTATAGGGCAATTTATTGTAGACCAATCGGATTTGAAAGATATAAGTAAATTCTTTGAAAAGTTCGCTAATATTATTGAATTTGCTGAAGTCGGAGAAGGTAATCTGGATATGAAGGGTGTTATTGACGCTGGTTTAGAGAGTGGTGCACAGTACTTTTTAATCGAGCAAGACGATACGTATGGACGTGATCCTTTTGATTGCTTGAAAACATCTGCAGATAACCTACGAAAACTAGGATATTCAGACTGGTTCTAAATTTTAAAAGTGGCCTATAGGAGTTGGTAATTTTGAGTAAGGATGGAATGACATACGCACCAAAAGGTAAGCCCAATCCGGTTGTCAAAGAAGGTGAATTTCAAATTGGTGTAGCGGCACTAGATCATGGTCATATTTATGGCATGTGCAATGGATTAGTGGAAGCTGGTGCAACAATTAAATGGGTCTATGATCCAGATTCTAAAAAGGTAGACGAATTTTTGGAAACGTTTCCAAATGTGCAAGTAGCTGATAATTTACAGGAAATTTTGGATGATAAAGCGATTAAACTAGTAGCGGGAGCTGCTATTCCGTCAGAACGAAGTAAACTTGGCAATAAAGTAATGAGAGCAGGTAAGGACTATTTCACAGATAAAACGCCTTTTACAACGATTGCTCAATTAGAGGAAACAAAACATGTTGTGGAACAGACAGGACAGAAGTATATGGTGTATTTCAGTGAACGCCTCCATGTAGAAGGAGCTGTATTCGCAGGGGATTTAATTAATGACGGTGCTATTGGAAGGGTAATACAGGTAACCGGCTTTGGCCCCCACCGATTAAATGCTTCAAGTCGTCCTAATTGGTTCTTCAACAAAGAACAGTATGGTGGTATTTTATGCGATATTGGTAGCCACCAAATTGAACAATTTTTGTATTACGCAGGTTGCGAAGATGCGAAAATTCTGCATAGTAAAGTAGGTAATTATAACAATCCTGATTATCCGGAATTAGAAGATTATGGGGACGCTACAATACTTGGAGATAATGGCGCAACGCAAATCTTTAAGGTGGATTGGTTTACACCGGAAGGGCTAAGTACATGGGGAGATGGCCGTACCTTCATCACAGGAACAGAAGGTACGATAGAGATTCGTAAATACGTTGATGTGGCGCGTGAAGAAACAGGCAATCACTTGTTCCTAGTTAATAAAGATGGAGAAAAACATTTCGAGCTGTCAGGGAAAGTAGGGTTTCCATTCTTTGGAGAACTCATTAAGGACTGTATTAATCGCACTGAAAATGCAATGACGCAAGCTCATGTATTTAAAGCTGCAGAATTGTGCTTACAAGCACAAGAACAATCGATTGTAGTGTCCAGATAATAGTAGAATTGCTGTCTCGAAACGTAGTTAAAGGTAGATTTTGGGACAGCATTTATTATAGTGTTCGCAATGGACAAGCACTTGATCTGTATTCTCCATAAATTAGTGTAGTTCTTGGTCCATTAAAGATCTTTTAGTGCCCCTTGAAACCTTTTTCGGAATAACAAATTCGAAGGATACATAATTTGGGCAACAGCATTTTTAATAAAAATCAGGGGGGATATTAGTGAGTAACTTATTTGATTTAACGGGAAAAACAGCAGTAGCGATTGGTGGTAACAGTGTATTAGGGGGAGCGATTGCAAAAGGGCTTGCTGCACAGGGAGCAAGACTTGCAATTGTTGGACGCAACATGGACAAGGCGGAAGAAGTAACGAAAGAAATTGAAGCAAATGGTGGTGTGGCGAAGTCATTTCAAGGTGACGTGAGCGACCTTCAATCAATTGAGAGAGTGGCAAGGGAAATTGAAGCTTGGTCAGGGGGATGGGATATCGTCCTAAATGCACCTGGTAAAAATAGTTCAACTCCATTTTTAGAATTAGATCCTGCAGAATGGGATGATATTATGGATGTAAATCTAAAAGGTCTTGTCTTTTCAACACAAATACTTGCTAAACGCATGATAGAACAAAAGAGAAAAGGCAGTATTATAAATATTTCTTCTGTTTCATCGACAACACCATTATCAAAAGTGTTTACGTATTCTGCTTCAAAAGCAGGCGTTAATAGCGTTACACAGTTTTTGGCAAAAGAATTTGCTCCACATGGAATTAGAGTGAATGCTATTATTCCAGGTTTTTTCCCGGCAGAGCAAAATCGTAAAATTCTTAGTGAAGATCGAATTGATTCGATTATGAAACATACACCAATGAATCGCTTTGGTGAACCTGAAGAATTACAAGGTGCAGCTATCTATCTTGCATCAAATAAAGCATCAGGATTTGTGACTGGTTCGTTACTACGTGTTGACGGTGGGTTTGGAAGTATGACAATTTAAAATGCAAAAAGTCAAATAAGAACGGAAAAGCCGTAAACGCTGAAGGAATTTTCGAAATACTTATAAAAAAAGTATAGAGACTTTAGGGCATATTAAAGCTTCTAAAGTCTTTTTTGAAAGCGTGTAATGGATATATAAATGGAAAAGTATTCATGTAATCAACTTACCGAAATTTTTCGTTGAAAATTCAGAAAATTCTCTTGATTTATAAAGCGCTTACATTTATTATAAAAGTACTTAGTTTGTATGGGAGTCAAACAAACTGATAATGCATTTATATTTCGGGGATTTTACAAAAAAATGAAATGAGGAGTGATAAGTTTTTAAGTTTTTTTAGGGGGTATTTGCAAAAGCCTGTATAAATAAAAGGTTATACAAATTGGGGGAGAATCATGTCGAGTACAACAATGGGGACTAATAATCAATATAATTCGGCTAAGTTATGGCAAATAGGTTTTTTTGCTCTAAATAACACTGCAACAAATTTGTATATGTTTGCTTTAGGGTTTGTTTCTTACTATGCAACAGGCATTGGTGGGTTATCGGTTGTCGTAATCAGTACGATTTTAACAGCAATGCGCGTATTTGATGGCATTACTGATCCAATCATTGGGTTTGTGATTGACAAAACAGAAACTAAATTCGGGAAATTTCGGCCATCAATGATATTGGGGAATGTTATTATGGCGATTTCGATCCTAGCTATGTACAGTTTTACACACCAATTGCCAAAGTCATTCCAATTCATTTTCTTTGTTATTGTTTACGCAGTGTACGTCATTGGTTATACGTTTCAGACTGCAGTTACAAAAGCTGCTCAAACTGTATTGACGAATAATCCAAAGCAACGACCATTATTTTCGGTCTTTGACTCAACATTCACAATCATAATCTTTACTGGTGGGCAAATATTTGTCGCATCATATCTTGTAGCTAAACACGGTGGTTTTACATTGCCATTATTCACGGAACTAAATGCGTATGCATTAATTCTTTCGGGAATTTGTACTGTATTAGCCGTAATCGGAATCAAGGAGAAAGATCGTAAAGAATACTTTGGTCTAGCTGAAGGAACGGTAGAAACGAAGTTCCGTGACTACTGGCCAATTTTAAAGAAAAATAGACCGTTACAAATGCTTATAATTGCTGCATCTACTGATAAACTGGCTGGACAACTTGTTAGACAGCCTGCAATAGTAGTTTTGTTCTTTGGAATTATTCTAGGGAACTATGCGCTAAGTGGTACCATTGGATTTATTACTTTAATACCTGGTTTGTTAATAACATACTACGGTATCCACAAAGCAAGAAAAATTGGTTTGAAAAGAGCTTTTGTAATGGGAACTTGGTCGGTGCTCGGTTTATTTGCTTTTTTATTGGTCTTTTTCTTAATAATCGATCCTACAAAAATATCGTTACAAAACATAGGGGTAACTACGATTATTTTCTTAGTTGTATACTCACTTGCCATGGGCTTCCAAAGCTTAACAAGTGGCATTGTCATCCCAATGATCGCTGATGTTTCTGATTATGAGACATATACAACAGGACGTTATGTTCCGGGGATGATAGGAACGATTTTCTCATTTGTAGATAAATTAATTTCATCATTAGCACCAGCAATAGTTGGTTTTTGTTTAGCAATAATTGGATTTAAAGATTCACTCCCGCAAATGGATGAAACATTGACAACTACTTTACTTTTGTTAACATTAGGACTGAAATTCGGAGCTCCTATTATTGGATTTATAGCTTCACTGATAGCGATGAAATTCTATGCATTGGATGGTAAAAAGATGGAAGAAATTCAGACAGCTATTGCAGCGATCAAAGAACAAGCTGGAAATGAACAATCTCAAGAACCTGTTCCAGTATTCAATGAAGAAACTAGAAAAGAAATGCCAGCACTATAAAATTCAATAGTAGTAGTTTTAGAAGTTGAATGCTGCCTCATTAAATTTGAGGCAGCATTTTATATTATTCGTTAAAAAAATGATAAGCAGAAATTATATACATGTAAATGCCGTCCATAAGAAAGTAGGCGATTATTGATAAACATCTCCCCTTAAAACAGACTTATTGAATAGCATAGGTCAATAATAAATTGTAACTTTTTTCTAGTAAGACCGTCTGTTGTTACTAAAGGGTGATTAAAATTATAAAGATTGCCGCTTTAATTATTATTGGATTGATTGTTATTGCGATATATGTTTTCGAACCGTTACGTATAGAACCGTATACACCTAAAATAACAAATGGAGAAGCTGTCATCCCCACTACACAAGGGTCATATTGTTGGAAAGGTCTAATATCTGCGCAATGTGTGGATAAAATTTATAGCTCTCCATTAGAGATGGCAAAGGAACACACACCAACAGTAGTCTCTCCGTTGCAGGAAATAAAAATTGCTTTTAAGAAAGTACCTCTACAAGGAACGTTCGAAGTAGAGCTATTAAGTGATGAAAGTAATAGTAAGAACATTGACGTTAAGAATGACAAAATTATAGCTCCAGATGAAAAAGGTAAGTACATTTATTTTGTAAGAGCTAATTGGAAACAAGGGGACGGAAATTATGTTTTCTCAGTAAAAGTAAAATAACAAAAGGACTGAATGATGGAGTGGTGTTAGAATTGTATGTGAAAAACGGACATGAATCTGTTTATCCCAATGGCAGAGATAAAGAGAAATAGAGTAGATTGCTTAATTATTTTAGGTACATTATTCACGAAATGGATATTTTACACTTGACCAAAATAGACAGAACATTCAAACTATAATTGTTGATAATAAAATTAGTGAGGAGTGAGAATATGGAATTTTTATCTTTTAGACAAACAGAGGATATTGCTTTTGTTACCTTAGAAAATCCAATTGAATATAATACTTTAACAATGACACTACTTCAGGAATTAGATGTACTCTTAAAACAAATTGGTGCCAACAGAGAGGTAAAGGTAGTGGTAATTGAAGGATCAGATAAAGTATTTTGTGCGGGGCATAGTCTAAGAGAAATAGATTCTAAAACGGAAAATGAAGTGTTACAACTATTTCAAACTTGTCAGGTTTTAATGCGTACAATGAGAGACATTCCGCAGCTTGTTATTTCAAAAGTACGAAAAGCTGCTGTTGCGGCAGGATGCCAATTAGTTGCAGCTAGTGATATGGCTATTGCAAGTGAAGATGCGAGATTTGCTACGCCGGGCATTAATAGTGGTTTATTTTGTAGCACACCAGCCGTTTTTTTAAGTAGAAATATTGGGCGCAAAAAGGCGGTAGAATTATTATTCACGGGGAACTTTATGTCTGCAGAGGAAGCATTACACCATGGATTAGTTAATAAAGTGGTATCTTCTGAACTTTTAGATGAAGCAGTTGAAAACTTAGCGAAAGATGTAGCAAAGCAAAGTTTAGCTATTATTGAATTAGGGAAACGACAATTTTATCAACAACTCAATATGGAAGATTTCCAAGCACTCAATTATGCTACAGAAGTAATCGCGCTTAACAGTAAACATCCTGATGCTCAAGAAGGGATTAAAGCCTTTTTTGAAAAAAGACCACCTGTATGGAATGATAAAGACAAGCAGTTTGTAAATGAATCATAATCGTAGATAATAATGTGAAATTCCACTAGAATCCAATAGGTTATCAAATATACTAAACTCATTTGTTATGTGATAGTGAGGTTGGAATTGAATAACGATAAAATCCGAGAATCTTCATGTTTCTCGGATTTTTTGCTGTTAGAAAAAGTAAGTTTAGCACGCTGGCATAGGAGAGTGCCGAGCCAAGTGTAACGAAAATGGGAGAGACTCCGATTAGTAAGATTTCCGGATAAAAAATCTGCCGAAATGAAACTTTTTTACATAAAAATCGTAAATATAGTTATTATTACAAATTATTAATGTTGAGGTGTATAAAATGGAGGCAAGAAAGAAGAATTATATCAAACCTGACAATTTTGGATGCGAGTTTAAAAATCGTGCGTTCACGGTGATTTATGGACAAACAACAAAAGACTTTCAAAAGCTAGTAACGCTTGAACAATTCACTGAGATGGCCACGTCCTTTAATAGTGGGGTTGAGTGCTATCAACTAGAAAGTCGTACCTCGCTAACTGATTATGTAACACAGTATTTATGGTTGGATGATAGACGAGAAAAAGAAATTCGGGTTTCTTTTGATGCGAATGATACAATCTTGAGTTTATTCCTTGGCATGTTTGTTTCATATCCAGAAAGTGATCGGAATTATACAAAAAATACTTATACTATGCCAATAAAAGACGAATGGATTGTGGTATGGGGAGGAATAAATGAATTTTTAAATTATCATTATGTACATGAAAGTCAAAGATATGCGTATGATTTAGTCATGATAAAAGAAGGTCAATTTTACAAGGACTCGACAAACAAAAATGAAAATTATTATGCTTTTAATCGAGATATTGTAGCACCAGCCGATGGTAAGGTCATGAAAGTATTAGAGGGAATTGAAGATAACGTACCTGGCGAAATGAATCCAAGTCAACCTGAGGGCAATTGCGTCATTATTGAGCACGAAAATAATGAATATAGCTTGCTTGCTCATTTAAAACAAAATTCCATTGTTGTGAATGTAGGACAAGTTGTAAAACAAGGACAATTGATTGGCTTATGTGGAAATTCAGGGAATTCATCAGAACCACATTTACATTTTCAAGTAATGAATACCTCTGACTACTTGAATGGTCAATCTATTCGAATCCGTTTTTCGAATGATCTTGAACCTATTCAAGGAGATTTAGTAAGTCCAACAAAAATAGCATCTAGTTAAAATACTACTTTAAAGGGCTAATACTGCCTCGTATCCTAACTTTATGTATTTTTCTACTGTACAACTAAAATACCGTATTGTACTTCTAAAAAGGTCTTGACGTGAAGGGCGAATTGATTTAGTGTATATAGAAATATTTAACAATGATTGGGAGTAGTAATGAATAACGTTTGTCTTGCAGAGAGATGATGGTTGGTGAAAATCATCGCAAACGATTCGTGAACTCGTCCAGGAGTTTTTGTGCTGAAAATAGTAAGCATGAACGGCAGCTACCGTTATAGTCTAAGTGAGCTCACATGCTAAACAGAGTGGTACCGCGGATAACTTCGTCTCTATATTTTTTAGAGACGGAGTTTTTTTGTTGGGGAAATATGTATCGCTCAGGTGGGTGGTGAAAACGCTCAGGTGGGTGGTAGTTTCGCTCAGGTTCTGTGTGAAAACGCTCAGGTAGGCGGTAGCAACGCTCGTGCACAGAGTGAAAACGCTCAGGTGGGTGGTAGTTTCGCTCAGGTTCTGTGTGAAAACGCTCAGGTAGGTGGCAGCACCGCTCGTGTACAGAGTGAAAACGCTCAGGTGAGTGGTAGTACCGCTCGGGTACAAAGTGAAAACGCTCAGGCGGGTGGCAGCACCGCTCGTGTACAGAGTGAAAACGCTCAGGTGGGTGATAGCACCGCTCGGGCACAGAGTGAAAACGCTCAGGTAGGTGATATCACCGCTCGGATCGGCTGTCCTATCGCTCAGGTAAGCAATAGCAACGTTCGCCTGGTACGAGTGAGAGAGTTTTTATGGAGAAGGGGGAGACTATAATGGAAATCACGAAAAAACGAGCAGGGACAATAGGGTTGATAGCACTCGTGTTATCAGCACTTCTAACTGCAATGAGTCAGGTGTTTTACGCGAAGCCAGTGCAACAGGTGCCGACGTTTTTATTTACGGGCATTAGTTTTTTCCTAACGGCTTTTTATTTCTCGTTTTTTGCACGAAAACATAAGCGAGAAAACCAGTGGCAGGGAAATATCGGACATATCGTGAAATTGAATATTGCATCGGTATTGGCGTTTATGGGCTTTTATTTCGCTTTAAAATATGTAGAATCAGCAATAGTTAGTGCACTTGAAATGGGAATTGGGCCACTTTTCGTTTTATTGCTCGCTGTTTTTGCGAAAGAATATATTCCAAAAGTGCAGTGGGTGATTGCAATTGGTACATTATTTGCATGTATAATTTTAATATTGGCTGTTTTGAGTGGGAATTCTGCCGTACAAATGGATGTGACATTGCCAGTCATTATTAGCTTAGTAGCAAGTGTCGGATGCGGTATTGGGGCAGTACTTTGTACGAGATATTCAAAGAAATTAAGTGAGGCAGGATGGACGTCATCTATGATTTTAACGCATCGTTATTATGGCATAATTTTATTATCTTTTATGGCAACTTTTGAAATTTTCTTCAATTATTTCTCAGGAAATATTATGTGGATAATCGCAGTAACGGTGGGGGGTGTCATGCTTCCGATGTACTTATTACAACTAGGTATTCAGCATTGCTCAACCTTAATGGTAATGATGAGTTTATGCTTTGTGCCAGTTTTTACATTCTTCTTTCAACTATTCGATCCAAGGCTATCTTGGTCGCCCATTTCGTTTATCGGTATTCTGCTCTTATTTATTTTGGGTGTTTGGAGTTTATTAGTTGAAAAAAGGGCCGTTCACGTGGAATGATATAGTTGTAAAAGAGAATGCTGTTGGTGAAGGAGATGCACAGGGTGTATTTGAAATCATGTAAGGTGTTACAAGAAGAGATCGTAGATAAGCTCGAATATCCATTTGATATTCCAAGCTTGCGGGATTTAGAAGAAATAGAGTTTCCAACGAATGTTACGTTCTTCGTGGGTGAAAATGGCTCTGGAAAATCTACTTTGCTAGAGGCTATTGCAGATCGCTGTGATTTTAATACAGCAGGTGGTGGCAGACAAAATACGTATGATGTACATAAAGCAGAATCAGCGCTAGGAGAATATATTCGATTATCTTGGTTACCAAAAATATCAAGTGGCTTTTTCCTACGTGCAGAGACGTTTTATCAGTTTGCCAGCCATATTGACTTGTTAGAACATCCTAATAAGTATGCGGCATATGGTGGTAAGTCTTTACACCAGCAGTCACATGGTGAATCCTTTTTATCATTGTTTATGAATCGATTCAAAGACAAAGCAATTTACTTACTGGATGAGCCTGAGGCCGCATTATCACCTACAAGGCAGCTGAGTTTACTGAAAATCATGAAGGATCTAGAACATGAGGCTCAGTTTATTATTGCCACGCATTCACCCATATTGCTTGGTTATCCGAATGCTACGATTTATAATTTTGATGAGGGTAATATTGAATCAATTCGATATGAGGACACGATTCATTATATAGTAACGAAAAGGTTTTTAAATGCACCAGAAACAATTTTTACAGAGTTATTTGACGAGGAGAGAGAACGATGAATCAACGAAAAGGATTAGTCATGCGTGATATTAAGCAAGAAGAAATGGCGCAATCGATTGATTTACTTAATTATGTTTTTCAAATATCTTTGTCTATGAATAAAGATAGGCACTTTGTTAATTCCAAAAGTAGGCAGTTTGATGAGGGACATGCAATAGGTTGGTTTGATGGCAATCAGCTTGTGTCTCAAATTTTGAACTTACCATTCCAAGTTAATGTCCATGGCAAAGTATATGAAATGGGTGGAATTACAGCAGTCGGTACTTACCCAGAGTATTCAAGGCATGGCTTAATGGAAAGCCTTATTTTGGAGTGTTTACAGCGTATGCGCGCTGAGAAGCGTTTTATTTCGTATTTATTCCCATATTCAATTCCGTATTATCGTAAAAAGGGATGGGAAATCATGAGCGACATTGTGGAGTTCCAAGTGAAGGATACGCAGTTACCACACCATGCTGGCTTGAATGGGAAAATACGTCGTGTCAATCCGAAACATCATGATGTAATGGATATTTATGCGCGTTATGCAAAAAAAACACATGGTGTGATGGTGCGAAATAGTATTGCATGGAATGAAAAATTCCAAGAGGACTTCTGGGAAGAAAAATTCATTGATAGCGATGTTAAGCTACAGGCTGCTGTGTATTATGATGAAGAAGATGTCCCACAAGGCTATTTGTTCTATCGCATAATGGAAGAAAATTATTATATTGATGAAATTGTTTATATGCAAGAAGAGGCACGTAAAGGTTTATGGAATTTCGTTTCTGCTCATAGTTCAATGGTATACAATGTGTACGGAAAAACAACGGGGAATGAAGCTGTAGCATTTTTACTTGAAGATAGTGAAATTATTCAAAAGGTGTCACCGTATTTCATGGCGCGTATCGTGGATGTAAAGGAATTTTTACTACGTTATCCATTTGCACGAAATACCTTTAATATTCGCATAGCAGTTACTGATCGCATTGTAAAATGGAATCATGGCACATTTGATATTTCAGTGTTAGACGGACAAGTTGTCGTTGAAAAAGTGAGCGAGGAGTTAGAAGAAAATGCCGTGCAGTTAACGGTACAGACACTTGCTACGATGCTTTTAGGTTATAAACGACCAAATTATTTAGAGAAGATTGAACGATTGCAAGGAGATCCATTAGCGATTGTACTGTTAGAAGAGATACTTCCAGTAGGTATTCCTACGTTTATTGACTATTTTTAAGAAAAAGGCGGTGACCCTTCGCTGTAAAGTATGGCATACTTTATAGCGGAGGGGAATTTTATGCCAAAATGTATTGAATGCAAGGAAAAATGGACGTGGAAACAGTCGATGCGAACAATCGTATCATTTTCGCGTTTTCACGAATGTCCACACTGTGAGCAAAAACAAATGTTAACTTCAATGACACGTATTTCGATCTTACTACTGGTGTTTGTGCCATACGTCGCTATGGGCTATCTAGTAGATGAGGATGTGAAAAATTCGGCGGTAGCGATTGGTGTGGCGATTTATTTATTTGCGCTACTCATGATGATGCCGTATTTAATGAATTTGCGGGTAATACCAAAGCATATGCAAAAATACGCACAGAAGTAATACATACGAAAGCTTCCACTGATTTATTGGTGGAAGCTTTTTATTTATGGCTTTCTCTTTTAGTAAGATAATAGGAATCAAACTAGATATTTTCCATATTGAATTAGGAGGAAACTAGCTAACCATAAGAAAAATGCAATTCTAATTATTATATACATTGCAAATTCAAAGGAAGAAAGTTTTCTTTCGCGCTTTAATTTCTTTAGAAGTCTAATAGTAAAAGCTGAACATAAGAGTAGGACGGCAATAGAAATCTCAAATATGTTTTCTAACAGGTTTATATTTGCTAGCAAGCTTTTCAAAATAATCACCCTCTCATTTAGAGGATATGAGCTGTCTTGATTAGATATACTGGCATATTTGTTTTATAGCAAACTGATAAGAGAAATATCCTTGTTCAGAAGAATTTATTTTTGAAAGAATAAAGGTGTACACTATTAGTTTTAAATAATGCCTAATAATCTGATTTCTGTATACAGGCTTTATGGGCTTTGTTAAAACCAAGCCTTTTGTAAAAGCTGCAAGCCAAGTTGAATTTCATGCTTGTTTAAGTTACTAAACCCAAACTGCAAAATAGCTTCACTACGTGACTCGTTTATAAAGTATGGGCTTGTAGGATAAACTTTTACGCCATATGCTTCAGCTGCTTGTATGAGCCATTCTTCTGAATGATGTGTATGGAATTTTACCAATACATAAAGGCCAGATTGTTCGCCTATAATTGTTATTTTTTCATGGAATTGCTTGTTAAGCTCCGCAACGAGATACTGCATTTTTTGTTTATAGATAATCCTCATTCTTTTAATGTGGCGGGTGCATTCACCTTTCTCCATGAATTTTGCCATTGTTAACTGATGAAGGGATGAGGCATTTTGTTCAAAATGAGCAAAGTGCTGTTTGTATCGATAAATGAGTGCTTTTGGTAGCACCATGTAGCTTAATCGAATTCCCGGCAAAAATGATTTTGAAAATGTCCCTACATAAATGACCCTTGTTTGGTCAAGAGAAGCAAGGGCAGGAAACGGTTGCTGCGAGTAGCGGAACTCGCTATCGTAATCATCTTCAATTACAAATCCATCAACTTGTTTAGCCCAATGGATTAAAGTCTGACGCTGTTGGATCGACATAGAGACCCCATAAGGGAAATGATGAGAAGGCGTGACATATATTAACCGTGATTGTAAGTGAGCTAATAGGTCAAGCTGTGCTCCGTTTTCAGAAACGGGGAGTGTCTCCTGTTGGAAATGGTGTAGATGAAAAGCTTCCCTCGCGCCGTTGTAGCCTGGCTCTTCCACAATGATGCTGTTAAAATCCTGTTTTAATAAGAACCCTAGATATACCAACATTTGCTGCGTGCTACTTCCGATAATAATGTTTTCTTCGTTTACTTTTACTCCGCGTGCTTGGAATAGGTATTGCGCAATCTGTTCTTGTAATAGAGGTTCGCCAAAAGGATCCCCGTAAACAAAACTACTTTTCATCTGTAATGTTTGATTGGCAAACTGTCGCCAAATTTTGAGGGGGAAATGCTGCTGGTTGACCGTTCCTGATCGAAAATCAACTCTTATGGATTCATTTCGTTTTTTTATTTGTTGAGAGGTGATGACTTCTGCTTGTAAAAAGACCTGTTCTAAGGCATTAACATAAAAACCTTTCCGTCTTTCTCCGCGAATATAACCCTCAGCCACTAGCTGTTCATAAGCAGTCAAAGTGGTATTCCGACTCACATGTAATGTATCAGCCAACCTTCGAATTGAGGGGAGGGGATCATTAAATTGTAAGTTTCCTTGCTCAATAAACATCTTGATTTGCTGGTAGATTTGTTTGTACTTTGGTTCATCGTTAGACAATGGAAAAATAAGATTGTTCATAATACACCCCTTTGACATGTTGAAAAGTTTAAAATTGTTTCTTTTTATATGTCAGTTTCTTTTTTATTATAGTACTGGAAGAACATATAAAGAAAGGGAGAGTTTACAATGAAGATTTGTACATTAACAAAAGAAACGATAATTGACGCAACGACATTATTTAATGCATACCGTCAATTTTATGGTCAACAAACAAATTTAAAGGAAGCTGAACGCTTTTTAACAGACCGTTTAACCAAAAAGGAATCCATCGTATTTTTAGCGTATCACGAAACAGTGCCAGTTGGATTCGTGCAACTGTATCCTATGTTCTCATCTGTTGCGATGAAAAAAGCATTCATTTTAAACGACTTATATGTGGTGGAACAAGCGCGAAAGCAAGGGGTGGCGCAGGGGTTAATTGAACATTGCTATGAATACTGCAAACAGTTTGATGCGCGTTACATTACTTTAGAAACTTCGATAAATAATATTCAGGCACAGAGACTATATGAAAAGGTTGGCATGAATGTGGAAGATGAAGTGCTTCATTACAGTAAGTATTGGTAATTTTTTTGCTAGTGCAAAATTTGTAGAGGAGGTATAGAGTGTTGCATTCATTTTTTCAGCAAGAGATCTATCTGGAAAACGCGAGAATAGCATTAGTGTCCTTTTCATCAATGTATCAAGAAGCTATACGAGAAATTGCATTTGATGAATCCATTTGGACATACAAGGGTTTTACTATTCGAACAGATGCAGATTTAGAAGAATATATACAATCAACGGTTCTTGAAAAGATAGAAGGTAAGTCTTATCCATTTATTATTCTAGACAAGGAAAGTAAGCGTGTTGTTGGCAGTACCAGGCTAGGGAACATTAATTTTCAAAATAAGAGATTGGAAATAGGTTGGACTTGGTATGGAACAAAATATCAAGGAACTGGCATCAATAAAGCTTGTAAATATGAATTGTTAAAGTATATTTTCGAGGAGATGCAATTTAATCGTGTGCAATTTAGTGCGGATATCGATAATAGTAGATCCCAAAAAGCCATTATAAAGCTGGGGGCGAAACAGGAGGGGATTTTCCGTCATAATTATTTAGATCAGGATGGGAATAAAAGAGACGACGTATATTTAAGTATTATTGCAGAGGATTGGCCGGATATTAAAAGTAAACTATTTAGTGAATGTCAAAACAATTAACATAACCCCACCTGATGTGGAATTGGGATTAAAAAAATTGTTTCTCTTGTGCATATTCAGTTTGTATTTTTACCTATTGCTTACGCCAATAAAATTGTTCAGGAGCAGGTTAGGGATGAGGAAGGACAGGTCATATCGAATACGATTACAATGGGATAAGTCAGATGTTGGGGATTAATCGTCATGTCTTTGATCAAAACTGGAACAATGGATTTTCTATTTTGAAATGGGAGACAAGCTAGAATGAATATAAAATAGAAAACACCGACCTTATACTTTCAGGTCGGTGTGTGGGTTATTTTTTCGGGTTATATAAATCGCTAGAATGGAAGTCGAATACATATAAGTTGTGTCCGATGAGTCCCTTACTGGTTTCGATGACATTATAAAAGGTTTGTCCCTTATACGTATAAGTCGGATGAATCTTTTTAACACGGAAAAATGTTGTCTCGTCACCATATGTGTATGTGACTATGTCATTAACGGTAACAGGTAAATCAAACGATAGTGACTCTTTAAGTGTAAAAAATGATTTAGAACCTGTGTTAACTTGTGTATGTGTTAAAGAAAAGTGTGAAGAACTTTCTTTAAATTGATACGTTGAGTTCACCGTGACAACATCCTCTACAACAGAATAGTGCAATGTTCCCGTCCAAAGCAAACCGTTTTGTGGTTTTAGTTTACCAGAAGCAGATGTGTCATTGACTCCATATTCAAACTGTAAATCTTGATTGGCTGTTGGTGTGAAACCGCCTTTAACAATAGGTTCAGCGATGAGCTTATCCGCTAAAGCACCTGCTTCTACATAGCCAAAATACTCGTCTTTTGAGACATAGGCACTGCCATTTTTAGCAAAAAAATAAACATCTACTACTGTACCTTGAGCATATGAGCCGTGTTTTTCGTCATTTGGAAAATGCGCAGGGTCAGTAAAGTAGTTCCAATAGTTTGGGAGCAACTCTGTATTGTAACGCAAGACCATTTTTTTCTTTGCTTGCAATGGTGAAACATAATCTACTGGGACATAACCTTGTACTTTTCTTTTTTCATATTCAAAAAGCACCTCGTAATAGCCATTTACCTGTTGGATATATTCGAGCACAATACCGTTTGGAAGCCTCTCAATGGTTGTACTAGCGACATCTGGTTTTACCTTCACGGATACGCCACCCGCAGAGCTTGTGTATAGTTTTGTACCTGGTGTTAGAGCAGTAGCTTCACCTGAAACTTGCTGTTGAATAGAAAGTGGTACTTCTCGATAAACAACAAGAGGTGTGGCCTGCACACGATAGTTTCCACTCATATTATAGACTTTGCCAACAGAGGAATTTTCCACACTGTAAACACGATAAAACTCACCTTTTTTCACAACAAGTGATGTAAAGCTACCATTTGCGTTCTTTTTGTAGACTTTCACATCTTTGGTGAATGTCATTTTACCGACTTGTCCTTTGACAACTTCTGCTCCGTCCCAAATAACAGCTGCTTGGGCAGTCGTGCTAATTAAAAAAAGAGTGGTCATACAGATAATACATTGCCAAAATCTCTTCGTTTTCATAAAAATCCCTCCCAATTAATAGTAACATAGTGTTTTGTAAGATATGTATACCAAAATATCACAAATATTCAAGTGCACTAGGCGGAATTTGCATTTCATTTAATTCGCTTGCATAATAAGTGCAGAGGTGTTTATGTTTGAGCAGTATTGATAAGGCTTTTAGAGGTTTCCTAATTATAGGTTTAGTGATGCTAGTAGGACGCATTATTACGGCGATTTGTCGCCATTACGATTTTGCCTTTACTACGTTTTTTACAGATTATCATTTGGTATCACTACTAATTTTAATAATTGGCATTATTGGAACCGAGAGTAGAAATTATCAAAAAAAGAAGGGGAGAAGGTAAATGACAGAGTGGCCGAAAGGTGTGGCGAAACCAGCTGTTCGTGCTTTAAATGCTGCTGGTTACACAGAATTGAAGCAATTAGAGCAGGTGGATTTAACAACTCTAAAAGATTTGCATGGCATGGGGCCAAAAGCGCTTGCTGCCATCGAAGCGGCGTTGAAAGAGGGAAAGAAATCAGTTGAATAAGTACAAATTATTTTTACTTGCGATGATGGTGTATTATATCATTGTCGTTGTGGTTATTAGTAAACTATTTGTCATTCCTTTTATGAAATTTATGGCACTGCTTTTCTTTATTGGGGCGGGCTTTATTTACTCAAGAAGAATGACTAAGAAATTGCAGTAGGAGGATTTATGAAAATACTTAAGCTTACATTTTTTTATTTGATGATAATGATTTTGGCTTTGGCATTATCACTTGCAGGCGTGCGCATGTCTGTGGCTCTTGGTGTTTTTGCGCTCATTGTGATAGTAGTAATCTATCGTCATATACATATACTATATCGAACAAATAACATGCAGCAGGTTGATCGACTTGTGAAAAAGGAAAAAAAGCAACCTTTCTTTGCTTTTCTTTATGCAAATACATACGGGACGAAAGAAGAACAGCTCCAAGTGCTTGACGATCTTATCGTAAAGTACAAGCAACCTGCGATTAAGAATAATTATGTGTTCTATAAAGCAATTCTTGAGCAAAATTTAATGGCGGCTAAGGAAGCGGCTGAAAAGATACAGAAGGAACCACTTACAAGCTATGCGTTTTGCTATATTGCGGCACTTGAAGGGCGAACAGCTGACATGCGTAGCGACAAGCTAAAACAACCGTGGATGCAGCCCGCAATTGAAGCCGTATACGCGCACAGCATGAAGGACAAAATAGCATTCGATCGTTTTACAAAAGAAAGCATTGATGCTGCTCGCGGTGTACAAAAGTACCAACTAATACATAGCTTTGAACAAATGAAAAATGAAATGGAAAAAAGCTAGAGCACAATTGTGCTACTAGCTTTTTTTGAGTTTTTCATTCCTGGCAAGTAAAACACCACGGAGTACACCTTGTACAAAAATGAGGAATAAAACAAACAGAAAAAGGTATGCATGCCATTGCTGTAATATACGCTCACGTCCTAAAGCCACAGCAAGGTCGTTCCATAATGAATATGTAAAATAAAGCAAGATTGCATTCTTGATGAAACAAAATGTCATAATCGCATTTTGGCGTTGTGCATTTGATTGCGTTTCTTTATTTTTTCGTGGAATCGGATAACCTGCTTTTATCTCCAAATAGTGCAACATTAAAAAAATCATGAGTGCGACAAATGGTAGATAGAATATCGCGATTTTGGGTCCAAACTGTGCGTTTTCGCTATTAAAACTTTGCAGTACAGGGATGGAAGTGGGAAGCTTACTATACTGGATCACAGTCGCTGAAATTGCTGCTACAAAAATAGTAGCGACAATCATTGTCAGTCGCTTGCAAAAAAGTGGCGTTGGTGTTTTTTGTAGTTTATTCATAGAATCACCTCATAACTTAGAAGACTTTCATATATCGTATTCTGTTATACTGTACCATAAGATATAGAGAATGTGTTTTATAGGAAGAAGGATTCGATGGAATTATTACTTTTTTTATTCATAGGGGTAGTTGGAAACCTGATAGGCACATTAGTTGGAGGTGGAGGACTGATTACGCTACCAACAATGATGCTCATGGGAGTACCTGTGCATTCCGCGATTGGTGCCAATAAAGTTTCCAATATGGTGAGTGCATTTTCAAGTTTTTACTCGATTTTTAGACGTAAGGAAATCTCTTGGATTGAGTTACGGTCGGTGTTTTTCGTTTCCCTTATAGGGGGAACACTTGGCGGCTTACTTGCCTCGTTTATGAGCAGTCAAACTTTAACATTGCTTGCGATACTCCTACTTGGTTTTGCACTCGTCATGTCCTATATAGGTGGGGCTGATTTTGGTGATCAGCAATCGTTTATGATCAACAAAAAAAACGGCTCGATTTTGCTGGGTGTTGGTATTTATGATGGTATGTTTGGTCCAGGCAGTAGTACGCTTGCACTTTATATGTATGCATATGAGAAAATATCGTACATCAAGGCAGTTGGCTTATCACGAGTAGGCGTATTTGCTATGTGCTCCGGGGCTGCTGTGACGTATATTGCGACGGGGAAAATTCAGTGGCCAATGACGCTTGCATTAATGGCAGGCTCAATTATTGGAGCACAAATTGGCATAGTACTCGCTCGAAAAGTAAATGCAACCCAGGTGAAGATCCTATTACGTATTGTTACGATTGTGCTAATGCTACAATTAATCTATGATTTCATCTCGCAACTTTAGGAGGGGTTTTATGTTTGAAATAACACCATATCCAGCGTTTTCTTGGTCTTTTTCGCGTCAAAAAACATTAGCTAGCTGTGCAAGGAAATACGGCTATGACTATTATTTTTCACATAATGGCTGGCTTAGTTATAATGTGGAACCTTTTCATCAACATGTCTATCGTTTAAAAAAGCTCCAATCAATGCCCATTTTGTTCGGGCAAATTGTCCATAATATTATTGAGCAATCGATTGTCCATTATTTGCAAACAAGGGAAGTACCTACTGTGGCAGAGATGGTGAATAGGGCTCGTGGACAGCTCAATGCAGCATTTATAGATTCCACACGACATCGAGATTCATGGATGCAAAAGCCAAATAAATATTATATGATGCAGGAGATTTACTATGACGGTAAACTTGATCCAATAATAGTGGCAGACTACAAGGAAAGAATGCATACAATCTTTGAAAACTTCCTACATAGTGAAACCTTTCAGCAAATTACTGCTAGTAAAGGGTCACTACAAATTGGCGAACCAGAGCAATTTCGCACTATGAAAATAGACGAGACGCAAGTATTTGTCGTGATGGATTTTCATTATTTCGATGAAGTTGCTGACAAGTGGATCATTATAGACTGGAAAACGGGCGGAGAGTCTGACGATGACCGTCAGCAATTAGCTCTGTATGCGTATTATGTGCAACAAAAATATCGTGTCCCACTTGAGAACATTGAAGTTTACAATGAATATTTGAAAACCGGGCAGCGGAAAACATATGTACTTACCCAGTTTGATATTGAAAACATCATGCATACATTTAAACGTAGTGTACTAGAAATGAAGAAATACCAAGCAGACATTTTTTCGAATGAGCCTGTTGACTTTGAGGATTTTGAACAAACCTCCGAGGAATGGCAATGTTTGAGATGTAATTATAAAGAATTGTGTGTTCGTGGGAAAGGTAAAGAATAACTAATTAACGCGATTCATTATACGAAAATAAACTAAACTACTTTAAAAATTTGTGTATTTTAGGGATGCGTCATTACTTTAGTTCTGTATATTTTTAAATAATTAAAGGGAAACCCTATCTTTTGTCGAATATTGTAGATAAAGGGGATGAGTATTCGTGCTAACCAAAATTAGAAAAGTAAAGTTTGAGAAGGAAAGAAAAAATCCTTTGTATAATGTTGTTATGGAATGTCCAGATGGAAAAGAATTGTATGTTAAGTTTGACTATACCTATGCCACTGGCAATTTTTGGCCGCTAGAAGTCAATTATAATAAAAAGAATTATGGTGCAAAACTTGCTTGGTATACACAAGAAGTTGAAAAGATGACTGTTGCATCTTTTTTGGAGGCAATTGCAACGAAAATTAACAAAAAATATAACTTTGAATTTAAAGTGAATTCGACTCAAGTAAAATAAGAGTGTTTTAAGTCTTCCATATTTAAGTGTGGAAGGCTGTTTTTGTGAGGAATTTATTAAATTTAATTAACTTTCATCAATTTTAATCTTAAGTAAAAGTACACTGTTGTCTTCTTTTACCATTTTTTCCACTGTGGCTTCCTCTAGGAAACCATATGTCCTCATCGAACTTTTAGATGATTGTCTAAATGCTGCTAATATTTTAGTTTCCCCTAATTTTAACTCTACTTTTTCATCCCCTATGGCGTAATGCCATCCACTAGTTACATAAGTCGAATTATTATTTTCGATTATTTTCGGTGCTTGAGTTATACCTGGTGCATATAGAAAAAGCAGTGGGGCATCTGTATTTGGATTGATGATTCCAAATCCTAATTTACCTTCTTCAACTTGTTTAGGGCTTCTTCCATAGGATAGCTCAGCTAGAGGTTGAGGCTGTTTTTCTCCGTCTTTATAACTTTCAACCCAAATTGTAACCCAACGTTGATCTGCTTCAGGCAATCTGAAATCAAAATTAAACAATATTCCCAAATGTAAATCTTCGAAGGTTTTCGCATATTCAGAATCTTGATTAGGTGAAATAGTAGCAATTGTATCATCAAGTTTAGTTTGTTTAGCTGGCTTGGTACAACCAGAACTTACTAAAAGGATGAAAATGAGCATCGCACTAAAAATGAAATTAGTTTTTTTCAAAGAACATCCCCCAAAATTAAAATAGATTATTTGGCATCGTTACGTATATAACGCCACTTATATTTACCATTTCGATGTCTTTCTAAATAAATTAGTGTCTGTACCGTTAATATATAATCATTTGTTTATTAAATTAAAACTTTCGCTATTGCCATTCCATTCTACTTTTATCACTAACTCATCTTCTACACTTGAAGAGGGGCTATTAGAGATCAATAAATCTTTTTGATGTATGCCTTCTTGATTGAACGAAGCATTTTTCACTTCGAAATTTATTACGCCAATATTTTTTGTTTCAACAAAGTAACTAAAATTTTCAATCTCCTGTATGTTATGTCCTTTGTAATTAAGCTGGATTTGATATTTTTCTTCACCGTTCATCTGTATAGCAATTACTTTGGCGGACCAATTTTCTCCCTCGCCAACAAACATTAAGTCGTTCTCATCTGCTTGGCAAGCGACCAATAATAGGATTACAAAAAATATAATTGGTAGAGATAGTTTTTTGATAGAACTCACACCCTCATAATTAATTGGTTTCAGCGTAATTATCTTTAATACCTTACTTCCACAAACTTGCTGCAAAAGCTATGATACAAATTCAAAGTGATTCTGATTATTTCACCTTAATATACAATGTAAAATGACGCAGCAGTATAGATTATTTGTCAAAACCATGTTTAGTGATTATATTCCAACGTACTAACATTTTATTGGAAAAAAGCAGGAAAGTACATGGTGAAAAAAGATAACATTAATTTTTGTCTGTTTTAGGTTATGGAAATATAAGGTATTATTGAGCTGAGGGAGGGAAGATAAAATATACGAATGTTTTCTAAAAGATTGTTGCTTTTCAGCTAACGGAGGTTAGTTGAATTAGAAGGTGAATCTCTAAAGATGTAGAAGTTATTACCAATAACCCTTAACCAAAGTTAAATTATTCTGTACATGCAAAAAGTTTAATTGATCAAACGCTCAATAATTATTGTTTAGTACATTAAATTAAGGAGGAATAGCTTATGAAGAAATCTAGTATTATTTTCTTTGAAAGAAAATTTCCAAGTGCAAACATGATTCTTATTAAAGATCAACTACCCATTCTAATTGATACTGGTTTTGGGAGTGATGTGCATGAGACAGAGGATTTAATTAAAGATGTAGGAGTTACACCAGAAGAATTACACCTTATTGTGAACACGCACTATCATAGTGACCATGTAGGAGGTAATTTTCATCTCCAAAAAAATTATGGTGTTAAGATTGCTGCTCATAAATGGGACGCCGATTTAATTAATTCTAGTGACCCTGAAACTTGTAGTGCAGAATGGTTAGATCAGCCTGTAGAACCTTATCGTGTTGACACTAAGCTGTCGGATAACGATGAGATTTATACAGGAAGTAGAACCTTGAAAGTCCTGCATACACCGGGCCATACGTTAGGGCATATTTCTTTATATGAACCTGAAGAAGAGATATTAATTTGCGGAGACCTCTTTCACAAAAATGATATCGGTTGGATAAATATTTTTCGAGAGGGAGTCTCATCTGTCCAACGATCACTGGAAAGTTTGGATCACTTGTCCTTGCTCAAGATCGGGCATGCATATTCAGGGCATGGACCTCAAATAGACAATCCACTGGCTGCCATTGATGCTGCAAGGGAGCGCTTTGAAAAGTGGCTTAAGACACCAGAAAAAGTTGCATGGCATGCTTGCAAGAGGATTTTTTCATTCACATTAATTATTAAAAACGGATTGGCAAAAGAAGAAATCGATAACTACCTACTAAAGTGTAGTTGGTTCCAAGATTTTGCACGCCATTCTTTTCAATTTCAGCCAGAAGAATTTATTCAAATCTTGCTCGATGAAATGATTCGTTCCGGAGCAGCAACCTGGCACAATAATCAATTAATCGCTACCACTCCATATAAAGCACCTCAAAAGAAATGGATGAATATGAATATAAAGCCGAAAGAATGGAAGATTCAAGATTTTGTAAAATGATTGAAAGGGGTGAAAATTTATATGCATTTAAAAGTAGGAGATATCATTACGTATGAACGGACTTTTACAGTCAGGGATGTTGAATTATTTATTGAGATTTAAGGTGATGAAGGGATTCATCATATAACTCCAGATGAACAAGGGAGACTTGTAATTCAAGGGTGATTTACGGCAACTCTGCCAACAAAAATAGCTGGAGATAATAATGTACTGGCTCGTAGTACGCATTTTGAGTTTTTTTAAGACCTGTGTTTACAGGTGATAGCATACTTTGTGAAGTTAAAATTGAAAAATACATTGGATCGCATTTAACCAATGTGTTTTTTTATGTTAATTTTTAGAAAATCTTTATAAGGTCCTGCAATAATATACTATATGTAATTAATTTGAAGGTGTAATAATTACATGATAATACCTTCAAAGGAGTTTTTAGTATGAATTTAGCATCTTTTATCATTTACTGTTTTATTGTTACTTTTACACCAGGACCTACTAATATTGTTATACTATCCACCGTACATAATTTCGGTGTAAAGAAAGCGATGGATTATACATATGGTGCGACTGTTGCTTTTGGTGCTTTACTTACTATTTCTGCTATGTTGAATACAGCGCTGATAACGGTTATACCGAAAACTTTAATGGTTATGCAGATTATCGGAAGTATTTATATGCTCTATCTTGCTTATCAAATTTATAAAATGGATTCATCAGATTCAACTGGAAATAAAGCGGGTAGCTTTATTTCAGGTTTTCTTATGCAGTTTTTAAATCCTAAAGTAGTCCTATTTACAATGACTGTTATTCCTAATTTTATTTTGCCCTACTATACCACAGTGATTGCGTTGACAATAAGTACTCTAGTAATAACTATTATTGGATTTTTAGCATTTACTACATGGGTTCTTTTCGGTGCGATCTTTAAAAGTTTTTTGCAGAAACATGAAAAGATTGTTAATGTCATAATGGCACTATTTTTAGTGTATGCTGCTATCATGATTTGGATGTAATAGGCTGAATAGAGGTGAATTAGATGGACAAATTTATTTATAAAAAATCGGCAGGTATTACTGCGTTATCAGCAAGTATTACAGATTTTAAGTATAAAAAGCACTGTTACGAGGAGTATGCAATAGGAGTAACATTGCGTGGTATTCAACATTACAATTTGGATGGCAGTTTACAATTATCATATAAAAATGGAGTAATGTTATTTAATCCAGAACAGGCACATGATGAGGCTGGTCTTGATTATGTAATGCTATATATTGAGCCACAATTACTTTTAGAGGTTAGTGAGAAAAAGGATATAGTACGTTTTTCTTCTCCTATTGTGTATGATCATCAACTTGAACAAAGAATATTAAGACTTACTACTGCAATATTAAGTGAAAAAGATGTGGCTTTGTGCAGTGAATTACTCTTATCCCTTACAGACAGCCTAATTCAAAATAACCTTTCTATAGACTATAAGAAAGATAATGCTTCAATTAGAAAAGCAAAGGCTATGCTCCATTCAAACTTACAAAGTGTACTTAAACTTGAAGAGATATGTAAAGAGCTTAATTTATCAAAATTTCAATTTATTAGATAGTTCAAAGCGCATACTGGAATTACACCAAATCAATATTTTCTTAACTGTAAGATTGAACGAGCAAAGCAGTTAATAGAAACCAATGGAGATATTTATTCAGCGGTAGCCGAATGTGGTTTTGTTGATTTAATCCATTTAAATAAACACTTTAAAGGCGTATATGGAACAACAGCATTTGAATATATGTCACATTTAAAATAAGGAACATTATAAAATTAGTTGATATATAAGTTAGCCTATACTCCAAAAAGTATCCTTTTGAAAAGTATAGCAATTATTGAGAGGCACGCTTTAAGCAAAAAAACATCATCTCACTGACAAAGTTTAATTTAGGGACTGACCTAATAACATGAGACAAATAAAAACACCTTTCATTGAATAACGGGTATTTAAACCTGAAATAATCAATGTGGAGGTGTTTTTCTAT